>DATCSV010000121.1:0-4050 GCA_036568285.1 Flavipsychrobacter sp.
AGATTAATACCGAAGCCCTCTTTGCTACTTATCTCTCGTTCGTCGTACCAGCCCTTGGTATAGGCGCAGTCGTTGGGCATAGTGCCATTGCAACCCGTAAAGCAGGTTAGATAGGTGCCTGCCACCGGCGCGTTAGTGCCATCCAGCAGCACCCGGGCGAATGTCCCTTTCACTTCATACTCCAGCGGGAAACTGTTGGCCTTGTTAGCTTCCAGGTCAATATTATACGTACTGACCATACCACCCGCATAGTCGTCATAAATTTTCAGCACAGCTCCCTGCACATCGGCCAAAGCATACACCTGTACATTGTGGATAGTAAGCTTGCGCAATTTGCCTTTTATCTTCCTGTTTTTGTATAAAGTAAGCCCACGCTCTTTTGGCTCCGTTGGGTAGTTGATGGTGGTTTTAAACTCACCTGTTGTGTGCTCCTTTACAGACAGGTTGGGCATTACTTTGTTTGCGGCCATTACACTCATCATATCGTTGCGCACCAGTATGATTGCCTCTTCCACTTTTTTCTTAGCGAGGTTCAGCCCGGTGGTATATTCTTCGTTGGCTATATTGGCCAGGTTGTTTATGGATATTTCGGGGGCATCCATCAGGTCGAGGCCGCTGAGGGATTGCTGTTGTTCGCCCGCACATACGTCACGTACGGAAATGATATTATTTAGTTTCGTCATGGTTTTTGTTTTTCCGGTTAAAGAGATAGAAAGGCCCCCGCGCTACTGTACGGGGGTTACTTTCATGGTAGGACTATTAAGGGGCTGCTGTGAAGGAAATATCAGTAGCATCATTTACCTGGCCGGACAAAGCGCTGTAACCTGTGTAGGTTATCTTCGTTGTATCCACGCCAAATACATATCCTGTTACATTCGCGTTGAACAGGTCTTTCAACTCTGTTACATCAGCGACGGTTTCATTAGGGAATGAGGTCTGACCTGCCAATACCAGTTTGTTTACATACAGCGGGAAGGTGACTTCACCTGTTGTATCCCATTCGTAAGTATCGCTGGTACCACCTGTCAATGGCGTTCCACCCTCGGGGCATTCAAACTGTACCGGGGCGCAGGTAGTGAAGTGGAACAAACCATTGACACCGGGTATATTGCAGACCATCGGCGGCATAAAAAATATATCCCACTCCAGCTTCCATTGGAAAGTCCAGCGATAGTTGCACTTGTCATAGTTCACATCCAGGTCCCAGAGCAGGCCCGTAAGCGGGTCGGCCATTACGCCCTGTATATAATCAGTACCGCCACGCTGGTAGATGGCATCTATAGCATCTATATTCTGCAGGTCGGTAGCAAAGATGCCGGCATTGCGGTTGAAGCTGACAAACTTCAGCATCTGCGGGTCGAATGCCAGTATGTGTTCCGTAGCAGCATCGCCAAAGGCATCGTTCACCAGGTTGTCGTAATAGGCATTGGCACGACCCATGCGGCTAATGTTTTGCCCCTGATCGTTAAGGCCGCCTACTTCCGTAGCCTTGCGCCAATGGAATACATCGGTACCACCCACAATGAATGGATTTGCAAATCCCGCATCACGGTAGATGCGTTCTACTTCCCATAGGCCCATAGGGTTGATATTACCGTTGGTTTTATCCAGGAAAGGCAACATGCGTTTCTCATTACCATCGGGCAACAGGCCAACGCCCGCAACCATCAGTGCGGCAGCTTCTGTAGCCAGTTTGCGGCGCACTGCTGGTAACGCAGCATTGATAGCTGCCTTAGCATGGTCGCTGAAAGTATAGTT
Source organism: Flavipsychrobacter sp. (assembly GCA_036568285.1). GTDB lineage: Bacteria > Bacteroidota > Bacteroidia > Chitinophagales > Chitinophagaceae > UBA5543. The sequence continues at coordinate 1,759 of DATCSV010000121.1, forward strand.
ACCATCTACAAAGCGGATATCATCACGATTGAGCTGGTACACGGCGGATGCGGTGGTACGGGATATTTCAAAAAACACCTGTTTGGGTTCCACCACTATACCGGGGTCGCATATACTTTCATTGCCGGTGCCTGCATCGCTGCACACAGGCGGATAATAGTTGATTTTCAACTGGCGTTTCTTGCCCGCTTCGGCCTGCAGGTCTGTTTCCGTTATGGTTGTATTGAATTGTCTTGCTGCCAGCAGTGCTGCCAGTACTTCGTAGGGCTGGCCTTGTTTGGCATATTGCAGTATACTCTTCTGAGTTGCCTGCATGGCATTCTTAAAGCTCATGGCTTTCGGTTATTAATAGCGTTAAAAATTGTTTTCGGTGTTCCGCTCAAGGCGCGGACTTCAAGAATAGCCTGTAACGTATTATCAGCGCCGCGTCCGGCTGCGTAGGAAAGTTGAGGGTATTATCCCTCTGCCCATGCCTCTATGGCATTCATGGCACCGGGGGCTTGCTCGTCGGTATCAGTCAACATGCTCATATATCCATTCTGCTGTCCTGCCTGAACATCAGCGGGTGAAATATGCCTGTTGTCTTTTACAAGTATCCCGGCACGCTCGGCCCATTCGCGGGCAAAGTCTTCATCGGTTACGGGTTCATTATTTTCTGTGGTTGCAGGTTTACCTTCTTTGTACAACTCCAGCCGGCGGGTATCTTCATTGTAGCGCACTTCATATGCCTTCTGTATTTTGTAGCTGAGCATCTCCGCTTGCTCCTGCAGGTCGCCGCCTTTTCGGGGCAGCTTCTCTACAATACCCAGGCAGCGTGCAGCTATATCGCGTTGCACAAATTTTGCACGTTCACTCTTCAGTGCTTCTTCATGTTCAGCTTTCAATTGCTCCAGTTGCTGTTCATATTCACGTACGGTAGCTTCCAGGCCCGTCTGCTTTTCAGCATCGGTTTGTGTATAGCGGCTTTCCAGCGCCCCTTTGCATTTTGACAATAATTGTTCTACACTCAGTTCCTCCAGTTCGCGGCGGGGTATATTAAACACCCTGTGTGCTGCACTGCGTAATGCACCCAGGTAACGCGCAGTAAATGCTGCATCTGAACTTGCTTTCAGTTCTTCTTCCAACGATGGGCGTATGGCTTTGCTTACCACCTGGCTGATGTTATTGAACACTGCTTCGATATCGGCATTTTTGTCGGCCTGTTGTTTATCCGCCACAACTGTTACACCTGCGGTGAGCTGAGAGAGTAATTTGTTGGCTTGATCTGTAGAGAGTTTCATAATGGTGATTGTTATAAATGGTTAATGTGCTTTTTTTTTGATAGAATATTTTGTTTCGTCCCCGTATATGCGTTGATAACTTTTCTCGGGATAGAAAAAACCACTTCCTTCTTTTTCTGTGCCGTCAACATTCAGCCCTACTATATATACATGACCGGGCGGCACGTCGATGTTCAGTTCTTTGGCTTTTTCAGATTCTGTTTGGGTAACACTTACCGGTGCTAATGATTCAGGCGCCGATGAGTTCTCATTGGTTTTTCTTGGCTTTGTCATATTTACAGGATTTTAAATTCTCGGGGATATTTACTGTGCAACAGCGTGGCTGCTTTCGCAGACATATTTATCAACCTGCCTGTTTTGATGTTTGCAAGTTGTATCAAACCTATTGACTGTATGGATTCAGGCAGTTTCTCTGTTTTGGAAAGGGTGATGATACGGGGTTGTCTTCTTTTCTGTTTCATGGCGTGTGTTAATCATTTCAATAGCAAATATACAACTATTATTTTAATAGCAAAATTATTTTTAAAAAATGTTTTGTTGCGTACAAATTAAAGAATGCACTTCGGTATATTTAAATATTCGCTATCTTCATCCAGTAAACTAAGTTATTATGAAACCCCTGTGTATCTTCTCCCTATTACTGAGCATAAACTGTATTGCTCAAAACCCTCATTCTTTCGACCTTGCTCCCGGTTCCCCGTCTTCTCATCCATTCGGTTTTTATGTTGGCGGAAACAAGCTTTATTTTGCAACATTTGAACCTGACGCTACGTCCCAGCGGCGTTGCCTACTACGCAGTATTGACAAACATGACAGCATTAAGGTTTATACGGAATTCGAAATTTAATGGCTACTTGTACCTGCAGGGTCAATTACGCAGTAAAGAGAGTGTAGAACTCGTCCGACTGGATAAGTTTCGTGCATCTATTATGCCTGTTAAAAATCGAGTTCATAGCGTAGTAGCATACCCCAACCCCACCAGTGATGTCATTCATATACAATTCTATCTCAA
>DATCSV010000122.1:0-2795 GCA_036568285.1 Flavipsychrobacter sp.
CTGGGCCCGGAAGGCAATATGGTATATTGTGCATTACTGGGCTATGGAGCATTTACTGGGTATGCTCATCGCTATTATCCTGATACATATTGGATACGCCTCTGTCAAGAAAGATATTCCGGACGCCGCCAAGTTCAAAAAAGTATTCTGGTACACACTGATTGCACTGATTGCTATCCTCATCACTATACCCTGGCCGTTCCGCGAAATAATAGGACGCCCGCTATTCCCGGGAATGTAATCTATGCTTGGTAAGTTGTTGCAGCCATTTTATGCTGCCTGGGTTATTGTTTCCTACCTGGCCTGCCTGTTAACGGCATTCCCCATCATATTCGCTTTAGGATTGTGGGATAAAGCCTGGGCCCGGAAGGCAATATGGTATATTGTGCATTACTGGGCTATGGGCTGGCTCTTTTGCATGGGAATGCCCGCAAGGCGAATCGGCAACCGCCCGGGCAAGGAAAAATATGTATATGTAGCCAATCATATCTCTTACCTGGATACCATACTGATCTATGCAGCTATCCCCTTCTACTTCCGCACACTGGCCAAGAAGGAAATGGCACGTATCCCTGTATTCGGTTTTGTGTACAAACAGATAGCCATACTGGTTGACAGGTCGAGCACGGAAAGCCGTGCCAAAAGCATGAGACTGATGTGGCGGGCTATGAAGCACGAATGTAATATCGCCGTCTTCCCGGAGGGTACCTTTAACGAAACAGGCAAACCACTGAAAGAATTTTATGACGGGGCCTTCAGGCTGGCTATTAATACGCAGACGGCTGTATTGCCCATGATATTTCCTGACACAGTGCACCGTTGGCATTACAGCAGATCTCTGGGGTTGAATCCCGGCAGGAACAGGGTAGTATACCTGGAGGCGGTACCCACAACCGGCATGACGATGGAAGACCTGCCCGCGCTGAAAGCTACAGTCCACAAGCGGATGGAAGAAGCCCTGCTGAAGTACAGCGAGCGATAGATACCGTACAAGTCAGCGGAAGAACTTACCTTTGCGCAAATTTTTAATAAAAGATGGCATTACAGGCAGGTATCGTTGGTCTACCCAACGTAGGTAAATCAACATTGTTCAACGCGGTGAGCAACAGCGCCAAAGCGCAGGCTTCCAACTACCGTTTTTGCACCATAGAGCCCAACGTAGGACAGGTTGACGTACCGGACGAACGCCTGGACAAACTGGCTGAGCTGGTGCAACCTCAACGTATTGTTCCTACTACTATTGAGTTTGTAGATATAGCCGGTCTGGTAAAAGGTGCCAGCAAAGGAGAGGGATTGGGCAACAAGTTCCTGGCCAATATACGCGAAGTAGATGCTATAGTGCATGTAATACGCTGCTTTGAAGACGAGAACGTACTGCGTGAAGAGGGTGCTATCAACCCCGTGAGCGATAAAGAAATAATAGATACTGAGCTGCAACTGAAGGACCTGGACAGCGTGGAAAAGAAAATGCAGCGGTACGAAAAAATAGCTAAGAATGACCCCAAGGCCAAACGTGTGTATGATGTGCTGAAGCAGTGCCAGGAACACCTGTCGCAGGGAAAGAATATACGCGGACTGCAGTTGGAAGGCGAAGATGCAGAAGCCATAGCAGATCTTTTTTTACTGACATCCAAACCTGTGTTATATGTAGCCAATGTGGACGAGGCGTCGATGCACACGGGTAATAAATTTTCGGAGGCACTGATAGCCGCAGTAAAAGAAGAAGGTGCGGAGGTGATTGTAATGAACAATAATATAGAAGCGCAGATATCCGAAATGGAAGTTGCGGAGGACAAGGCCATGTTCCTGGAAGAGTACGGACTAAAAGAACCCGGCCTTAACAGGCTGATACGAGCTGCCTACAATCTGCTGAACCTGATCACCTACTTTACCGCCGGCGTGCAGGAAGTCAGGGCGTGGACCATAGAGAAAGGATGGAAGGCACCGCAGGCTGCCAGCGTTATCCATACCGATTTCGAGAAAGGGTTTATTAAAGCCGAAACCATAGCCTACAACGACTACGTAACTTTCGGCAGCGAAGCCGCCTGCCGCGAGAATGGCAAACTACGTATAGAGGGAAAAGAATACATAGTAAAAGACGGAGATGTAATGCACTTCAGGTTTAACGTGTAAACAGGTAGTATACCGGTAAAAATAAAATGAAAGGGTATCCGTTTGGATACCCTTTCTCGTTCGTGTCGGGACGACTGGATTAGCTTCGCTGAAAGAAGTTCGAACCAGCGACCCTGCCGCCGTAGCGGATGCAATAACGGGCTGCGCTACGTTTCCGAACCTTATTGCACCAACTTATTATCCTGCAAATACCTTTTTATTCCTCTTTTCTTGATTTTCTTCTCCAGTTCCATCGCTGCGCTTCTGGAAGTACAATCAATGGTGGTAACTAACTGCCATGGCGCGCCCTTAGATGTGTACTTTCCTTTACCCCTGTTATGTTCATCCAGACGTTTGGACACATTATCTGTAATTCCTGCATAATATTTCTGGATAGAGTTACTGTAGAGTATATATACATGTACTTCATTCATGCGCATAAAAATAGGGAGCCTTAGACAGACTCCCTATAATGTCGGGACGACTGGATTCGAACCAGCGACCCCTTGCACCCCATGCAAGTGCGCTACCGGGCTGCGCTACGTCCCGAACTATTCCGGTACTAATTTTATTTCCTACAACCTTCGCGACCCTCCCGCTACAAGCGGGATGCGCTACCGGGCTGCGCTACGTCCCGAACTGCCGGTTTTGGGACGGCAAAGATAAGTGAAAAATCTTCTTTT
>DATCSV010000123.1:0-4945 GCA_036568285.1 Flavipsychrobacter sp.
ATGACTACGCCAACGGTGTTGAGTCTGACGCACAGGAACTGAAAGTACGTTCTAACAAAAACTTCTCTGTAGCGGTTAAAGCTAACGCAGGTGAGTTCTCTTATACAGGTAATACTACTCCTGCTCCTGAAATGCCCGTAGAAGGTGTACTGGCTGTAAAAGTAACAGCTAACGGTACAGGTGGTAACATCGCTGGTTCTTTCGGTGAGTATGCTACTTTAACTTCAAGCAACCAGGACCTGATAACTGCTGCTGACCGCGGTGGCAACCAGACTTTCAGTGTGAAGTACAAAGCTACACCAGGTTTCGCTTACCCAGCAGGTACTTACGCTGTAGATGTAGTGTATACCGCTACTCAGGAATAATCAAGATTGTCTCTCTCGTTGTAATATTAAGCAGGCGCCCCGTAAGGCGCCTGTTTTGTTTTTTGTTATTTTGTGCCGGAAAATAATACCACATGCAACCATTACTGCTGCTGCACGGTGCCATTGGCGCATCCGACCAACTTGTACAAATAGCTGAAGAACTTAACGATAGCTACAAAGTATATACGCTTGATTTCAGCGGACATGGCGGGAAACCATTTTCCACCGAGCCTTTTTCTATATCACTGTTCGCGCAAGAGGTGCTGGAATTTTTAGATGAGGAGGGGCTGGAGCAGGTATCCATATTCGGGTATAGCATGGGTGGGTATGTAGCCATGTATTTAGCAAAGCGTCATCCTGAACGGGTAGATAAGATAGTGACACTGGCCACCAAATTTCATTGGGATGAGCCAACGGCAGCTAAGGAAACCAAAATGTTGGATGCCGGGAAGATAGAGGAGAAGTTGCCCGCATTTGCAGCGGCACTACAAAAACGCCATGCACCCAACGACTGGAAAGAGCTGCTGGGTAAAACCATAGACATGCTCAATAGCATGGGGCAGAATAATCCGCTGAAACCGGAAGATTACACAGGTATCAGTCAGCCATGTATGGTGCTGCTGGGTGACAGGGACAAAATGATCACACTGGAAGAAACGGTCCAGGTCTATAAGGAGCTGCCCAACGCGCAGATGGGCATGCTGCCCAATACGCACCATCCTATAGAGCAGGTGAATGTTCCTTACCTGTTGTTGTGCATCAGGCAGTTTATCCGGTAGCAGGAAGTTTTGGTAATGTTAAACTTATGGCGGCATTGTTAAGCTTTATGTGCTTACGGCCTGTTGTTATGGAGCATAAGTGTAGTTTTACACTCAGAAAGACAGACAGTTATGAGCACTACAGTAAGTTCCATCAATCCCGCTACGGGTAAGTTAATAGCCGACTATACAATAGATGACGAGAAGAAAGTAGATAAAGCATTAAAGACTGCTGAAAAGGCTTTTAATACATGGCGCACGACATCCTTTAAAGAACGTGCCGCTGTACTGAAGAAGATTGCGGCGGAGATATTAAAGAACAAACAAAAGCTGGCCGAACTGGCTACCGCTGAAATGGGTAAGCCCATTGCACAGAGCATAGCCGAGGTAGAGAAGTGCGCTATGAACATGCGATACTATGCCAAACATGGTGCCGCATACTTAGCTGATGAAAAGGTAGAGACGGAAGCACGCAAGAGTTATGTGTCTTATCAACCATTAGGTGTAGTGCTGGCTATTATGCCCTGGAATTTTCCATACTGGCAGGTGTTTCGCGCTATGGGGCCGATACTGATGGCGGGTAATACTATGGTGCTGAAGCATGCATCGAATGTAAGTGGCTGCGCTAAGGCAATAGAGAAAATTATGAAAGATGCGGGTGCGCCTAAGGGCCTGTTTCATACATTGATAGTACCCGGCGCACAGGTAGAACCGATCATCAGGCACTCAGCGATAGCGGCGGTAACGCTTACCGGCAGTACCGGGGCGGGCAAGAAAGTAGCATCAGTAGCGGCAGCGCATATCAAAAAGCAGGTATTGGAGTTGGGGGGCAGTGACGCCTATATAGTACTGGATGACGCGGACATGGAACATGCAGTGGATATATGCGTACGGGGCAGGCTGTACAATTCGGGGCAGAGCTGTGTATGCGCCAAGCGGTTTATAGTGGATAAGAAGGTGCGCAAAGAGTTTGAGGCAAAGATGACCGCACAAATGGAAGCATCTACTTATGGAGACCCTATGGATAAGGCTAACAGGATAGGCCCTTTGGCACGTGTAGACCTGCGCGATGAACTGCATAAACAGGTGCAGGACAGTATAGCTAAAGGTGCGAAGCTGCTTTGCGGTGGGTATATACCCGAGGGGGACGCTGCGTACTATCCGCCTACGGTGCTGACCAATGTAAAGAAGGGCATGCCCGCCTATGATGAAGAGCTGTTTGGCCCTGTAGCTGCCATCATCGAAGCAAAGGATGAGGCACATGCCATACAACTGGCCAATGACAGTATATACGGACTGGGCGGTGGCATATTTTCAAAGAACGTAAAGAAGGCCGAAAAGATAGCAGCCACACAACTGGAAGCCGGAAATTGCTTTGTGAATGCCTTTGTACATTCTGACCCCAGGTTGCCGTTTGGCGGAATCAAGCAGAGCGGCTATGGCAGGGAACTTAGCCATTTTGGTATCCGTGAGTTTACTAATGTCAAGACGGTGTTTGTGAACTAACGGGAATGCTAATGTCCGGTGGCCCCGGCGTAATTCATCTCCCCGGCACGGATAGATACAGGCATCCTGTTTTCAGGAGGCGGGATAGGGCAGGAGTAGCCTGAAGCGTAAGCACACCAGGGATTGTAACATTTATTGAAATCCAGTAGTACCATGCCGTTGTGAATATCCTGTAAAGACAGGTCGAGGTAGCGGCCGCCGCCATAGGTTTCTGTATAGGTAGTGCCATCGGTAAAAGGGACAAAGAGGTGGTCCTTATACTTAGGGTCTTCCATCAATTTCAGGCTTTGGAATACCTGTATCCGTACTGCTGTATCCCTGATGTTGAAAGTGAGCCAGGCATATTGCCTGTACTTCTTGGTTTTGCCGGAAACGGTAGGCATGTCAAAAGATTCCGCCTCCGGGGTAAGTATCACTTTCGCAGTAACCTTGTAGCGCTCGTCCGGAGCAAAAAAACGAAGGTTCGCTGTATCCTTTGCTGATAGCGGGCTGCGCTCATCTTCCAGGAATTCCTGTTTGTAATGTTCACGATGCTGTGCTATCTCATCAGCATAATTGCCATGCTGTCCGCAGGCGACGATACCATGCAGCAGGAGTAACAGAAGATATAGTACAGACTGTTTCATTAGTCTTCCGTTTTCTCCGGTCGCATTTAGTTCGCGGCTATTTGATTTTTTTATGGTGCTCATGAATGCTAATCTTCGCTGCGCTCCGGTCGCATTTGTGGGAAGAGCAGGACATCCTGTATAGACACATTACCAGTAAGCAGCATCGCCAGGCGGTCGATACCAAAGCCGATACCTGCTGTGGGCGGCATACCATATTCCAGGGCACGCAGGAAGTCGTAATCGATATACATAGCTTCTTCGTCACCGCGCTCCATCAGTTTTACCTGGTCTTCAAAACGCTCGCGCTGGTCTATGGGGTCGTTCAGCTCTGTATAGGCGTTGGCTATTTCCTTGCCATTCACCAGCAGTTCAAAACGTTCTACCAGTCCTGCTTTCTCGCGGTGCTTCTTGGTCAGCGGGCTCATATCTATGGGGTAGTCGGTAATGAACGTAGGCTGTATATAGTGGTGCTCACACTTCTCACCAAAGAGTTCGTCTATCAGCTTGCCGCGCCCCATTGAGGGGTCTACCTCCACTCTGAGTTGCTTGCAGACATCACGAATTTCGTCTTCCGTCATGCTGCTGATGTCGATGCCGGTATGTTCTTTAATAGCATCGTATATACTGATACGCTTGTAGGGTGCTTTAAAGTCTATCTCCTTACCATCGATAGTGGTAACACTGCTGCCGTTGGTGGCGATGGCCGTGTACTCCAGCATCTGCTCGGTAGTTTCCATCATCCACAGGTAATCTTTATAGGCCACGTAGTACTCCAGTACCGTAAACTCAGGATTGTGCGTACGGTCCATCCCTTCGTTGCGGAAGTTGCGGCTGAACTCGTACACCCAGTCGAAACCACCCACGATGAGGCGTTTCAGGTACAACTCGTTGGCTATACGCAGGTACAGGGGCATATCCAGCGCATTGTGGTGTGTGGCAAACGGCCTGGCCGCCGCACCACCGGGTATGCTTTGCAGCACGGGTGTATCTACTTCCAGTGCCCCGCGTTCGTTCAGGAAATCGCGGATGGCGTTCTTCATTTTAGTGATCTTCACGAATGTATCGCGCACAGTGGGGTTTACTATCAGGTCGGCATAGCGCTGGCGGTACTTAAACTCCAGGTCGGTAACGGCATCGTATACCTCGCCATCCTTTTCCTTTACTATCGGCAGGGGGCGCAGGGCCTTGGTGAGTATGGTAAACTCTGTGGCATGGATAGAGGTTTCACCGGTTTTAGTGGTGAACACATAGCCTTTTACGCCTATGATATCGCCTATATCCATCAGCTTCTTCCATACGGTGTCGTACATGGTTTTGTCTTCGCCGGGGCATATGTCGTCCCTGCGGATGTACACCTGTATGCGGCCGGAGCTGTCTTGTATTACGGCAAAGTTGGCCTTGCCCATATCACGCACGCTCATGATACGGCCTGCCACGGTTACGCTCTTATAGTCCTCTCCATTTTCACCGTTGTAGCCTTCCTTTATCTGGGTGGCCGAGTGTGTAACGGGGTACAGTGGGGCGGGGTAGGGATCGATGCCCAGGTTGTGCAGTTCCTGTAGTTTTTCCCTTCTTACTACTTCCTGTTCGCTAAGTGTTGCGTGCATGTATTATGAAAAATTGCTTATTGTTAGATTGAAATGTTTGCAAAAATAATAAGATAAGGGTCAACTGCCTAATTGGTGTTTGGTTTCCCCCGACCCCCTCC
>DATCSV010000124.1:0-3430 GCA_036568285.1 Flavipsychrobacter sp.
CCATGCAGGGATGGACATAGGAATAACCAGCCTGAGCAGGTATATCATAATATACAACAGGCGGGAGAGCATTATTGTACGATCGTTGACCGGGCGTGGGAACAGGATAAATTTATCTTTGGTATCGATCAGCACATTCGCAAAATCAGTAATCAGTGTAAATGTGAAAACAAAAACGAACATGGTATAGAAAAATGTCAGGCCAATCACTACATCAAATGCTGTAATAAGAATGGGCAGCACGTACATGATACCCATAAAGAACGACAGCAGCATGGTGAGCCAAACAGTGTACTTCCTGTCTTTCTTTTTCTTGTGCTCAACTCCACGGTTGTTACCAAAAGAAAGCGGTTTGCGATTGTCCATCAGCAGTTTTGCTTTCAGTATCGCACGCAGTTGGCCTGTATCAGCACCCAGGCTTTTCCATAAGCCGGATGGGAGCATCATGAGAAATAGTATAAATTTATTCATGGCCAGTACTTGTATTTTCCGGTTCGTCTCTGAATACAGATGCGAAAGAACCAGCCCTGCTTCCGCTATCTCCAGATAAGGTGAGTTTAGCAAATATTTTCTCCAGTGAATCGCTGCTGTCTTTCTGTAGCTCTTCAATGGTACCGTCAGCTACGATGGTGCCTTTATCTATCAATACGATACGGTCAGATACCCGTTCTACTACATCCATCATATGTGAGCAATAGAATATTGTACGGCCCTCTGCTTTCAACACCTGCAACAATTCTTTGACCAGTATCACGGCATTAGCATCCAGTCCTGAAAGCGGCTCATCCATGATGACAATCTGCGGATTGTGCAGCAGGCCCGATGTTATCAATACTTTCTGGCGCATACCTTTGGAAAAGCTATCCATACGCTGGTCGATATTATCTATAAGACCGAAGGAGTCCAGCATCCTTTCTATACGTGAAGCAATAATATCGTCGGACAGATGGAAAAGGTTACCAATGAAACTGAGGTACTCCCTGGGGGTAAGGAGGTCATACATTTCGGGTAGTTCCGGTATATACCCTATCTTCTTTTTCACCTCCAATACATTTTCAGCCAGGTTAATTCCGGCAACCTGTACATCTCCGTCATAATCCTGTATAATACCGGCAAGAATTTTAACAGTTGTCGACTTTCCCGCGCCATTCGGGCCAATGTAGCCGATTATCTGGCCGGGATATACGTCGAGATTGATGTCGTTCAGCGCAACCTTTTCGCCATATCTCTTCGAAAGGTTTCTAATAGTAATAATAGGCTCCATCTGGCAAATGTATATTACCCTGCGGAATAGCAGGCTTTTAATCAAAGTTAAAAAACGGGGGATTTATGCTTTTACCAGCTTAAATGCGTGATTCCACTCGTTGCGAAGGAAACCCGGAATACACCAGAGTATGCATAATGGCTCTATGGCCCTCGCTGCAATAGCCATGCCCATGTCAACATCTTCCCAACCAAAAGCATCCAGTATTTCAACTACCTCAGCCTTTGCCTCTTCATTATTTCCGCATATAAACATAGACGGTTTCCCTTCCTTGAAGGACGGATTAACCATATAAGCACTACCTACACTATTAAAGGCCTTTACAAAATTAGCCTCCGGGTACCGAGCCTGTAATATCTCCATCAACGACTCATCCGGGCCGGTAAAAAAACTGAGCACCCCATTTACCGGCGGATTCTCGGAAATAGGATTAGTCGGGTCTATCACTGTTTTGCCGTTGAAGTATTGCGGTCCTGCGCTTTCTATAGCTTCTGTTGCAACTCTACCTGACACTGCAAGGACAAGTATGTCCCCAAATTCGGCTGCCTCTTTAAAGCTGCCCACCAATGCATTTTCCCCACCTTTCTCTTTCCAATCGCTCAGTTTGGTAATGTCCCTGGAACTAAGCATCACGGTGTGACCCAGGGCTAATAAACCGTGGCCCAGAGTTCTGGCCACCTGGCCCCTACCTATTATCCCGATTTTTCTACTTTTTATCATATTACTTTATGTTAAAGAAAGAATTATATTAATTAATCGAACATTAATAAATACATATCAGTTAGACTAATAGATGGAATTTTTCTGTATTTTTCACCTCTATCCAATTGTAAAGTACTAAATATTTATGCTATATTTGGGATAATAACAAACCATTTGTTTTTTGTAGGTGTCTAAACTAACAATACGAAATCATTAAATTTCAAATTAACAGTATTATGAAATTACGTCATCTTTTGATGTCGCTGATTGCCGCATTCAGCATTATTATTTCAGCTCCGAACAAAGCGTCAGCATCGCATGCAGCTGGAGCTGAATTGATTTATGTGCATATAAGCGATTCAACATACCAATTCTTCTGTAAGTTTTATCGGGATTGTACAGGTATATCTGAACCCGCATCGTTTTCTCTGTGTGCCTACAACACCTGTACGAATCAGAGCTTCAACGTGACGATGAATAAATGGCAAGGTACTTTACCGCCAGACAACCGGCCTAATGGTTCGTCTGTTTCTGCTGGTTGCTCTCAGTATTCCAATAAATGCGATAATACTTCATCTTCAGTACCCGGTTACCGCGAGTGGTGGTACATGTGTATTGCCACATTACCCTTGAAGTGTAACTATTGGAAGTTTGCAGTATGGGAAAATGCACGTAACGCTCAAAATAACATACAAGCAGGTAATCTGTATGTAGAGACCATATTTAACAGCAGCCAGACCTGGGAAAATTCTTCTCCCTATTTTTCTGTTAAGCCCTTGCCTTATGTGTGTCTTAATCAGCCGTACACATACAACAACGGCGCTATTGATGCCGACGGAGATTCATTGTGGTCACAAATGACCCAGCCGCTTGCAGGATCATCATGTGTCGGCACTCCCACGCCGGCTACAGTCATTACACTTACTCCCCCTATCAACTTTAATACTAATCCTTTACAAACGAATAACTCATTCACGCTTAACGGTGCTAATGGCCAGATGTCATTTACGGCTACTCAGCAAGGCGCATCGACTATTACAATGAAAACACGTGAATTCCGCAGAATCAATAATGTGGTGCATGAGTTGGGTTCTATTATGCGAGATGTACAGGTGCAGGTAATGCCTTGTAGCACTATACCTCCTACTGTAGATACCGTTTCTATCAATGATAGTGGTGCATTCTCCAATGGCAGGGTATATGGCTGTATAGGACAGACACTGGAATTCTGCTTTACTGTTACTACCAGTGACACTGCAGGTATACTATTAGCTGAGGATAACCTTGCTACCGCTATACCAGGCGCTGCTATTACGTACACTAACCTGAAAACAGATACTGTTACGGGTTGCTTCAAATGGGTGCCTACCGCGAATGATGTCGGCAACCATAGCTTCATTATACTCATACGTGACTCTACATGTAAGCCTCCGGGAATCATGCTGCAGTATGCACGGACCGTGG
>DATCSV010000125.1:0-2016 GCA_036568285.1 Flavipsychrobacter sp.
ACTCCATACCCGCGACCCGGTTATTGTGAACTTGGCCAGGAAGGCATCGTAACCGGTTTCGACAACCGAACCATTGAGTGTCACCTGGTGTGCGCCAATCGTTGCAATATTATTTGCACTCAGCGTGAATCCAGTTACGTATAGATAATTATGGTCGCTGTCGTCTATATATATATCACGGCAATTTTCCAGTATATCACCACCGTAATATGTACTCCAGGTGAGCTCCGGGTCAATGACCAGCATCCCGTCATAAGACGCAACCTCATAACTTAGTATACTGTCTTTTAGTAGGTATTTACCCGCAATTGCAGCTCCGGATTCATCATAACAGAATGGTGCAGCCTCGGTAATATTTCCATAAGCTGTGGTAGCCGTCAGACTGCCGTCTGCATTCAGCACCAGTTCTTCAGCGCCGCTGTATTTCAGCCTGATGTCGGCCGCGCTGCCACCCGGGTGAATAATAAATTCATGCTTCAGGGCTCCGTCGGTTGTAGTCAGCACCCAATCTATACCGGGATATACACCCTGATATACAATCCTGCCATATGTATATGCTACCGCCCCTCCCTCCGGTGCACCGGGAATGTAGTAGTTATCATAAACCGGCGATTTGCTGGAAACAATTATCTCCGCATCCTTATTAGCGCCTACCAGTTCTACGTCCATACGGTAGATGATAAGCTGTCCCTCATGCAGGGGGTCAGCTGTATCCGTCTGCGAAGAACCTTTCCCTTTATAGACAGGGGGAGGGCAGAAGTGTATTTCGTCCTTTCGCAACTCCAGGTTGTCCTTGTAAAATTGCCAATGCAATGCCCCATCGCCCACAAATACGCTTATGCCGCTTTCTGTAGAAAGCTTAAAGTCAATATCTTCCCTCGCATTACCATTCTGGTCCCTAACCTGCCCTGCATTTTCCGTAAAATATAGTTGTTTGTCCCGCACAAAATCATCGCCGGTATAGGCACTGCTAAAGCAAGGGTAAATCAGTGCAAGTATTGCTGCTAGAAAAGGATTTAGGCTCATAGTGTACTCTTTGATCAATAAATCTACAAAAAAGCAATACAGATAGTTTGTGAGGGTGGGGATTTAACATATCAACTTTTTAACGCTTCACCTTTTATGTCTACCTTTGCACTTCTTTTTGAATTTAAAATATTTAGATTTTTACATACATGTTAAGTGTTTCTAATTTATCGCTGCGCTACGGCAAAAGGATTTTGTTTGAGGATGTGAACATCAGGTTCACCGAGGGCAACTGTTATGGTATCATAGGCGCCAACGGAGCGGGCAAATCTACTTTTCTTAAAATACTGTCGGGGGATATAGACCCTACAACCGGCAAGGTGGAAATATCCAAAGGCCAGCGCATGAGCGTCCTGAAACAGGACCACTATGCCTTCGATGACTTTACAGTACTGGAAACAGTAATGATGGGTAACGAGCCCCTGTATAAGATCATGAAGGAAAAAGATGCCATATATGCCAAGGAAGACTTCAGTGAAGAAGACGGGCTGAAAGCAGGGGAGCTGGAAGCTACATTTGCCGAGATGGATGGCTGGAACGCTGAAAGTGATGCTGCCACCTTGCTTAGCAACCTGGGTATTAAAGAAGAAGTTCACTTCAAGTTAATGAAGGAACTGGATGGTAATCAAAAGGTTAGGGTGTTATTGGCGCAGGCGTTATTCGGCAATCCCGACATACTGCTGCTCGATGAGCCTACCAACGACCTGGACCTGGAAACCATCACCTGGCTGGAGAACTTCCTGGCCGATTATGATAAAATAGTATTGGTCGTATCGCACGATCGTCACTTCCTCGATGTAGTATGTACCCACGTGGCGGATATCGATTTCGGTAAGATCACCATATTTACGGGTAACTATACCTTCTGGTACGAGAGTAGTCAGCTATTGCTGAGGCAGCGTGCGGAACAAAACCGTAAGGCGGAAGACAAGATAAGGGAGCTGAAAGAGTTCATCGCCCGTTTCTCGGCCAACGCATCAAAATCGAAGC
>DATCSV010000126.1:0-7614 GCA_036568285.1 Flavipsychrobacter sp.
GGGCTGTATTGCGCGCTGTCATACTGCTGGGCAAAGAAGGCGGTGGCAGTACTATTACACAACAATTGGCCAAAAACCTGTTTCCCAGGGAAGAAGGAAGCATTTTTAAGCTGATCATTCAGAAATTGAAGGAATGGGTAATGGCTGTGAAGCTGGAAAGGCAACTTACAAAAAACGAGATCATTACCCTGTACCTGAACACCGTGCCGTTTGGCGGCAACGTATACGGTATCAGGAACGCCTCACTCACTTTCTTTAATAAACCACCCGACAAACTGAAAGTGGAAGAAGCCGCTGTATTAATAGGCATGCTGAAGGCCAGCACTTTCTACAATCCCAAACGTAACCCCAAGAACGCTATGCGCCGCCGGAATACGGTAATTGACCAGATGGCCAAGTATGGCTACCTGACCGTAAGGGAAGCACATGAACTGAAGAAAAAGCCTATCGTACTCAACTACCACAAGGTAACCCACCACGATGGTATAGCGCCTTACTTCCGCCAGATAGTGGAGCAGGATGTGAAAGGCATACTGAGAGACATAAAAAAAGCGGACGGTACACCTTATAACATATATAAGGACGGTCTGAAGATATACACCACCCTGGACGTAAAAATGCAGAAATACGCCGAGGCGGCTGTAGACCAGCATATTAAGGACATTCAACAACTCTTTATCGGACAGCGCAGGTATAAAGATGGCAGTATCTGGAACGATTACAAGCAATACCTGGATGCGGCTATCAAGGCCAGCCCCCGCTATAAGGGATTAAAGGAAGAAGGCAAATCGCATGAACAGATAATGGGCGATATGAACACCCCTGTCAAGATGACTGTTTTTGCATGGAATAAGGATAATGAAATAGATACGACCATGACGCCGGTGGATTCTATCAAGTACATGAAGATGATGCTGCAGGCAGGGTTTATGGCTATGGACCCCTTCACAGGTGAAGTGAGAGCCTGGGTGGGTGGTATCAACCACACTTATTTCCAGTACGACCACGTGAATAAAAACACCCGCAGGCAGGTGGGTTCTACCATCAAACCACTATTGTATTGCCTGGCGGTAGATAATGGCTATTCGCCCTGCGGTATTGTCTCCACGGCTCCGCAAAGCTTTCCTACTATTGAATATTATGATGCAGGGGGATCAGACAAAGGCCCGCTGACCATGAAGCAGGCACTGGCAGGGTCTATCAACAACGCAGCTCTGTACCTCATCAAGCAGGTAGGCATCAACTCCTTTGCCGACTTCATAGAAAAATGCGGTGTAGACGCACATATTGACAAAGTACCTTCGCTGGCACTGGGTGTACCGGATATTTCTTTGTACGAAATGCTGCAGGCCTACACCATGTTCCCAACCGGCGGCACCAATGTACAGCCGCTGTTCATCACCAAAATAGAAGACAAAGACGGCAACGTATTAAAAAGCTTCGTGCCTACGCAAAAAGAACTCATCAACAAGCATACAGCCTTCAAAATGGTGCGTATGATGCAGGGTGTTGTCGACTATGGTACAGCCAAAAGGATTCGTTACAAATACAAACTGGAAGGTGAAATAGCCGGCAAAACAGGTACCACCAACAACCAGGCAGACGCGTGGTTCCTGGGCTACACACCGCAACTGCTGGCCGGTGCATGGGTAGGATGTGACGACCGCTACCTGCGTTTTGGTACCACCAACCTGGGACAAGGTGCCGCCGCTGCCCTGCCCATATGGGCTTATTTCATGCAGCGGGTATATGCCGACCCCTCACTGGGAATAAAACCTGATGCAAAATTTGAGGAACCGGAAGACTATAATGAATGTGACGTAACGATCGACCCGGATAGCTATAGGGGGTCGCAAGGCGGCGGTACAGACCTCGAATTCACCGAAAGGGCACCCACTATCCCGGATAGTGAATGGGGCGATTAAAAAGCAGGACCAGTAATTATGACTATGAAGGGTAAGATTGTCAACGACCCCGTGTACGGTTTTATACGTTTTCCTGAACCTGAAATAATGCAACTGATTGACCACAGGTGGTTTCAGCGCCTGAGGTACATCCGGCAGATGGGCCCAGCCCACCTCGTATACCCCGGTGCGGTGCATACCCGTTTTCACCATTCGCTGGGAGCTGTACACCTGATGGGTAAGGCCCTGGACGAATTGAGGGCGAAGGGTGTTGCCATATCCGAGCAGGAAAGCCTGGCGGCGCGCATAGCCATATTGCTGCACGATATCGGCCATGGCCCGTTCTCTCATGCTTTGGAACATACATTGGTAGAAGGCGTTACCCACGAATATCTCTCAGGGCTTATTATGAATGAACTGAACCGCGAATACGACGGCATGCTCAGCAGCGCTATACGCGTGTTCGACCAATCGTACGAAAAGCCCTACCTGCACCAACTCGTGTCCAGCCAGTTGGATGTAGACCGTATGGACTACCTGAACAGGGATAGTTTTTATACAGGCGTGTCAGAGGGTGTTATTGGTTACGACAGGATACTGAACATGCTTACTGTAAAGAACAACCACCTGATGGTGGAAGAGAAAGGCGTGCACTCAGTAGAAAAATTCGTAATAGCCCGCAGACTGATGTACTGGCAGGTGTACCTGCACAAAACCGTGCTGGCAGCAGAGGTGTTACTCATCAATATATTGAAAAGAGCCAAAGAACTGGCACGCAAAGGTGAAGAACTCTACGCCAGCCCTGCTTTAAGCCACTTCCTGTACAATAACATTACATTGGAGGACTTTAAGTCGTCCCCGGTACACCTGGAAAGATTCTGCATGCTGGATGATGTGGATATATTGGCATCGGTAAAGCAGTGGTGCCTGCACGGCGACAAGATACTGTCTCGCCTGTGCTGTATGATGCAATACAGGAAACTGTATAAGGTAGTCCTTACTTCAGACCCCATTGAAGAAATGGCTGAAGAAAAGAGGATAGCGGCCGCTACAGCTTTCAACCCTGCTGCTGACGAAATGGAATATTTTGTAAGTACGGGGGTGGCCACTAAGGACACCTACAACATAAACGATGAACGGATAAACATAGCCATGAAGAACGGAACCGTGAAGGATATATCGGAAATAGACAACCCCGTAGTAACGCAAGCTCTTGCTAGGCCCGTACATAAGAACTACATTTGTTATATCAATCCTGTAAATGAGTTGTTTTAATGGCAATAACAACGGTGTTATTGTTGTTTATTGTAAATTACAGGGCTTTTATCAGTAATCTAATATGCAATTTACCGCACAACAAATAGCTGCGCTCATACAAGGCAAAATAGAAGGTGACCCGGGAGCATCCATCTCTCATGTGGCTAAAATAGAAGACGCTGCAGAAGGTGCACTAAGCTTCGTAGCCAACCCCAAGTACGAAGAATACCTGTATAACAGCAGGGCGTCCATTATTATTGTCAACGACTCCCTGGAGTTGGAAAGTGCCATATCCCCTACCCTGATACGTGTAAAGGATGCCTATAGCGCTTTTGCCATGCTGCTGGAAAAATACAACGAGATAAAAGCAAAAGAAGGCAAAACCGGAATAGACAGTACGGCCTCGGTATCGCCAACTGCCCGGATAGGTAAAGATGTATACATAGGAGCCCTTGCTTGTATTGGCGACCATGTAGAGGTGGCTGATGGTGCTAAGATATATCCCGGCTGCTACCTGGGCGACGAAGTGACCGTAGGAGAAAACTCCACTTTGTTTGCCGGTGTAAAGGTATATGACACCTGTAAGGTGGGTGCAAATGTTATCATCCATTCAGGCACAGTCATTGGCAGCGACGGCTTTGGCTTCGCGCCGCAAAAAGACGGCACTTACAAAAAAATACCACAAATAGGCAATGTGGTAATAGAGGACAACGTGGAAATAGGCGCCAACTGTACTATTGACCGCGCTACCATGGGCTCCACCCGTATACGCAAAGGCGTAAAGCTGGATAACCTGATACAAATAGCCCATAATGTAGATATAGGCGAAAACACCGTTATAGCCGCTCAAACGGGTGTTTCGGGCAGTACCAAAATAGGTAAAAACTGTGTAATAGGCGGGCAAGTGGGCATAGTGGGCCATATACAAATAGCTGATTATACCAGCATCAATGCGCAAAGCGGATTAGCAAAATCTGTAACCACGCCTAAGACGGCATTAACAGGTTCCCCGGCCTACGAATATAAAAGTGCGCTGAAAAGTCAGGCAATTTTCAGAAATTTGCCCGAATTGCAGCAAAGGCTGGGTAAAATGGAAAAGATGATCGCTGACTTATCAGCATTATTAAGCGAAAAAAACACCCCCGAATAGTGAGTGAAGATTTATTAGTCAGACAAATAAAGAACAAAACAGCAAAAGTGCAGCAAGACACGTCTCCCCAGAATCAACACACGTTAAAAGGTTCTGTAACATTACCCGGTGTAGGTTTACATACCGGGCAGAGAGTGAATATGACCATGAAGCCGGCTAACCCGGGCCATGGCATACGCTTTCAGCGTACAGACCTGCCGGAAAAGCCCATAGTTAAGGCTGATGTCGACTACGTAGTTGACACATCCCGTGGCACTACACTGGAACTGAACGGCGTGAGAATAAGTACAGTAGAGCACGTTCTGGCTGCATTGGTAGGCATGGGCGTGGATAATGTGCTGATAGAGCTGGATGGTGCTGAAATTCCCATCATGGATGGCAGCTCCAAGCAAATAATAGAAGCAATAGACAGCGTAGGTGTACTGGAGCAGGATGCCAAACGCATTGTTTACGCCATAGACACCAATATCCACTATTACGACCCCGTAAAGAACGTAGATATGCTGGCGGTACCGTCCAACGAGTACCAGATAACCACGCTGATCGATTTCAACTCGCCGGTACTGGGCACACAACACGCCACGCTGAAGCATATTTCCGAATTCAAAGACGAGATAGCTCCCTGCCGTACGTTCTGCTTCCTGCACGAGCTGGAATACCTGCTGGACAACAACCTGATAAAAGGTGGTGACCTCAGCAATGCCATTGTGGTGGTAGACAAGGTGGTGAGTGATGAAGAACTCAACAGGCTTTCGGATATATTCAACAAGAAAAATATACAGGTAAAGCAGGAAGGTATCCTGAACAACATACAACTGCATTATACCAACGAACCCGCCCGCCACAAACTGCTGGACGTAGTAGGCGACCTGGCGCTGGTAGGCCATGCTATCAGGGCGCATATTATAGCCAGCCGCCCGGGTCATGCTTCTAATGTGGAGTTTGCTAAAAAGATCAAGCAATACATCAAGAAGAACAAACATCTGTCAGACGTTCCGCATTACGACCCCAACCAACCCGCGATATACGATATCACGCATATCGAAAAATCACTGCCACACAAGTACCCTTTCCTGCTGGTAGATAAGATCATTGAGCTGAGCGACAGCCATGTAGTGGGTATCAAAAACGTGACCTTTAACGAGCAGTATTTCCAGGGGCACTTCCCCGGCAACCCCGTAATGCCCGGCGTATTGCAGATAGAGGCACTGGCGCAAACGGGTGGTATACTGGCGCTGAACAACTACAGCGACCCCGAGAATTACGATACTTACTTCCTGAAGATAGACAAAGTGAAGTTTAAGCAACGCGTGCTGCCCGGCGATACACTGATATTAAAACTGGAATTGCTGAACCCGATACGCAGAGGCATATGCGAAATGCGCGGCTCGGTATACGTAGGCAATAAACTCGTTACCGAAGCAGAACTGGTAGCACAAATCGTTCCAAAAGACAAAAAATGATACACCCGCTTACATATATACACCCCGACTCTAAAATCGGGCCTAATGTAAAGATTGACCCCTTTGCTACCGTTCACAAAAATGTGGAGATAGGAGAAGGTACCTGGATAGGCAGCAACGTAACAATAATGGAAGGCGCGCGCATCGGCAAAAACTGCAGGATATTCCCCAGTTCAGTCATATCGGCCATTCCGCAAGACCTGAAGTATAAAGGCGAAGACACTAAAGTAATCATAGGCGATAATACGACCATACGCGAGTGTGTTACCATTAACCGTGGCACCTCTGACAGGAACAAAACTGTAATAGGCAACAACTGCCTTATTATGGCGTATACACACATAGCGCACGATTGTATAGTGGGCGACTATTGCATATTCTCTAATAACACTACGCTGGCCGGGCATATCGTAGTGGGCGACCATGTGATATTGGCAGGCCTTACCGCTGTGCAGCAGTTTGTACGCATCGGTTCACACTCTTTCATCACAGGCGGTTCGCTGGTGCGCAAAGATGTGCCCCCCTATGTGAAAGCCGCGCGCGAGCCGTTATCTTATGTAGGTGTCAACTCCGTAGGGCTGAAACGCCGGGGCTATTCTATTGACAAGATCAATCACATACTGGATATATACCGGATACTGTTTGTAAGGGGCTACAATACCTCTAAAGCCCTCAGCATTATCGAAACTGAAATACCTGTTTCCGACGAACGGGATGAGATCATCACCTTCATACGCGAAACGGGCCGGGGTATCATGAAAGGGTATATCAGCAGGCACAATGAAGATATATCTTGAGCATATAAGCAAACGCTTTCAGCGGCACTGGATATTTAAAGACGTACACTTAAACTTCTCTGCTCCCGGCGCATATGCCATACTGGGGCCCAATGGTAGCGGCAAGTCTACCCTGCTACGCATCATTGCAGGTATGCAGTCACCATCCGCCGGCAAAATGATTTATGCAAACCACGGTAGCCCGGTGCCTCTGGAACAGTTGTATCATCACGTCAGTTTCACAGCCCCCTCTCAGGAGATTGTGGAAGAATTTACACTGGCCGAATTTTTACAGTTTCATTTCTCCTTCAAGCCCATATATCCCGGGCTGGATATACAACAGGTCATCAACATTACCGGCCTGCAGGATGCACAGCACAAGCCCATAGGCGACTACTCATCGGGCATGAAGCAAAGGGTGAAACTGGCGCAGGCCATCTTCACAGACTGCCCCATTTTGCTGCTGGACGAGCCCTGTACCAACCTCGATGATGAGGGCGTACAGCAGTACCGCGACTGGATAGAGCAATACACCCAGAACAAACTTGTAGTGGTAGCCTCCAACGATATCCGCGAATACTACTTCTGCAAAGAGCAGGTGAAAATGCAGGATTATAAGTGATTGCGGGGCCTGACTTCCTACTGATTTCCACCACTAACTATTAAATAAACATTTTCGTATCTTGTTTTGATTAAATATCAAGCCGGAATATGAAAAGACTTTTTACACTTGTACTTACTGCACTATCTGTTACCGCCCTGGCGCAAAACGCCTACTACTCCGTTAGGATGGAAGCAGTAACACAGAAGTCGCCCGCACAGGTGCAGCTGAAATGGAAAATGCCCCCTGCCAAAACCAATGGCAATATTACCATATACCGGAAAACGCAAACGGCTACAGCCTGGGGTGCGGCCATAGCACAGATTGCCGGCGCCAGCACTTCTTATACTGATAACAGCGTATCGGCAGGTGCAGCATACGAGTACCTGGTGGTGAAAGATGATACCACACAGCCCTATGGTTACATTTTTGCCGGTATAGAGCAGCCCCCCATACATAGCAG
>DATCSV010000127.1:0-2019 GCA_036568285.1 Flavipsychrobacter sp.
AAAAGAGGCCGTCCCGGTATAAGCCGGGACGGTTCTTTACTCTATGAAAATGATTGTGGCACGGTGCAAGTAACCACAAATCGAAACGGCTCCCCTTTAGGTTGTGGACTGACTTCCAGGTAATAAAAATAGGCCTGTTATGTTACCGTACCGTGAAGAAATCATTAATTATATCATTTGTAACCGAGTTTTTACAATTTATTGTGATAGACATTAGCTATAAGCATGAAAACTTTAATTGATAATAAAATACGACATGCGTTTACTATCATTGTGTCCCCGTTAATAAAACCGCAACTTACTACACCGAATGAACTACAATGGCTTTCCATACCAGGGTACAGACCTGTCTGCATTTGCAGTTAGCTGCGGCATATTTGTCATTTCGCTGAAGAGCGGCAATATCATCCACTTCACACCCGAGGACGAAGACCATTTTTACAACTGGCTGATGAGCATCAACATCAGGGAAGTGGTAACGGCATAACTGCCATGTCTCCCTAAAACCTTTACTACAAAGCATCTGCAAGCCGATGCCCCAAAAATCATACAACTGCGATTGTTAATCGGTGGTTATCACTTTTTAAAGCCCATGTTAATCGAAAGGCTTTTTTTGTTTTCGGGCGTCCCCCCATCCGATATTTGTATCATCAAAACGAAAAAGACAACCAACTAACCATAAACACCCGCTAAGAAAACCACCTGTAATAGAGGATATTGCAGGTCAAACAAAACTTAAATAAAAAACACACAAGCATGAACGCAGCAAGCGCAGCAATAGCTATTTTATTTCCCGGCGTGAGAACGTCTGATATAGTAAACGGCGCCAAACAGCACGGCGTAAGTATATTAATAAAAGAACTGTACGACCCGCAAAAAAACTATGCCCGTTATCAGAAAAACCTGAGCCCTGTGGTAACCGGTACCGGCATCAGCCTGATGTTCGTATTCTCCGACGGCAGCAGCATGGTAGCCAACGACCGAAGGGATATCAACATGATAATGAAGAAAGTAACAGAGATACACGGCTGTGTACTGTAAATAATAACGATTTTCCGGTTTTTATGGGTTAGCGCCTGCCCCGCATATATGTGCGGGCAGGCTTGTTTATCTCTCCCAGGCCCTCTACGGATGAGAGGCAGTTCAATCTTTAGAAAATACGGTGCCTGTTGTACACCGCATGCACCACATACACTATTATCCCCAGCAATATCAGTACCGGCACAGAAGCTGCTATTAATGTAGTCTTATCCATAACAGGTAATTTTTGTTCTTATGAAAGTTACCCCGGCAACCCGCAATAATTGTCAGGATAATATCATGAATTACCCGGAGCCTGATTTTTTAATGTAACTTTCATGAACATAAACACTTGCAATGGAAAGTTTTAAAGACGCCAAGTTCGCCCTGCTGATAGACGCAGACAATATCTCGTCGAAATATGTAGATGCCATAGTGGAGGAAACGACCAAATACGGCACCTGCACCTACCGCCGCATATATGGCGACTGGGGCAAGCCGCACCTGCGGGCCTGGAAAGAGGTAAGCCTTAGCCACGCCCTGGTAGCCGTACAGCAGTACAGCTATACATCGGCCAAAAACGCCACCGATACTGCCATGACCATAGACGCAATGGATATGCTGCACACAGCAGAGCTACACGGCTTCATACTGGTGAGCAGCGATAGTGACTTTACACCACTGGCCATGCGCCTGCGCGAAGGCGGTAAAATAATAATAGGCATAGGCGAAGAGAAAACACCTACCCCCTTCAAAGCCGCCTGCAACCAGTTTATACACCTGGAAAATATAATGGGCAGGGTGGACGATGAAAAAGACAGCACACCCAAAGAAGCTACGCCCGTAGCTAAAAAGCCAACCGTTGACCGCAAAACGCTGACACTACTGAAGGCCACCATTACCGACCTGGCGGATGATGACACCGGCTGGGTGAGCCTGGCCAGCGCGGGCAATACCATACTGAAGAAGAAACCCGACTTTGACCCCCGTACCTATGGG
>DATCSV010000128.1:0-3001 GCA_036568285.1 Flavipsychrobacter sp.
CTGACATAAAAATCCGCCCGTTATATGCCTACAATGACAGGTTCAAAGCCAATGCCGACATCTCAGAAATCTGTGAATTTTCGCACAGCTATACCAGCGGTGACAGTGTTTCGAAAGAAGTAATTATTGAGGCGATCAACCATATCGGCAGATATGTGGATGACCGAGATCTCTACATCTTTCTAAAAGAGCCTCCATCTCACGAGCATAAGCAACAATTTATTGTTGAACTAATAACGGACAATAAAGCGAGGTTAGCAGACACTACCGTTGAATTTGTACTTAAACCATAAAACCACCACATGAAACCCATTGGCACGCTACTACTTTTATTCCTGTTCATACATTTTTCAGCCAGTGCCGGTGATGGCACCCGCAGGCTGTTATTTATCAGTGCCGGAGCCGACTTCCATTTGAACAAAGGAGATGTAACTAACGACACTGATCAGACAAATTCACTGAGCGCAGCTAACGCCATGGGTGCCCGCATGGGCGGAGAGCTATTCTGGGAATTGCCGGGTCCTTTGTTTTTCGCTACAGGTATAGAATTCAGAACTGTCAGGCAGAAGCTGTATATAAAATACGATGCTTCAGAGGCCGGGTTTACCGGTTCATCAGTTCTATATAATGCCGAAATAGATTATAGAAAATATTATGCTAATCCGTATGCACGTATGGGCTACGCCGTTCCGGTAAGCAGGAACCACCTGGATATATCGCTGGGTATAGCGACGAGCATTTCTCTGTCCGGCATGGTTAAAGACGATATAACTGCGCTGAACATCACCGACCCCATACAGACAGACCTGGCTATGTACAGTACGCAAAGCTGGGGCAACCAGGCAGACGTTACCTTTCTCCCGCTCAACACCCTGATATCCGTACAACTGACATACAGAATAGCCATGGGTAAAAAAAATCTGCGGTTTGGTGTAGACTTCAGTTCAGGCAGCAGCCGTAAGATCAACAGAACGGAGGTGCACTATTTCGGGCCCGACCGCAGGTATATCGGCAAAAGCGTATTTGCTGACAGGTTCCAGTCAGTGAGCATATTGGCAGGAATAAGTTTGTAGCTCATTAATCACCTACGCAGTTCCTTAATTCTCAGCCCTGCTTCAGAATCTATTATAAGTGTATGTAAGCGGTTGATGCGTGTGGCCTCTCTTTTTGCACTGATGACCCACCAAATAGCAGCCCTTTGATACGATGGTGCTGAGCTATGGAAAAATTTCCAGGCTTGTTTATTCTTCTTAAACTCGGCTTCAAATTCGGGTGGTAGCTTGATATTGTCCTTGTGCTGCTCAAAAGAATAAATGGCGGATTTATCATCTTTACGTCTTTCGTAGGCGGCTATGCCTTTAGGATGCACAAGACCCTGTGCTTTCAGCTCTTCCATTTTCTTCATGTTCACTACGCTCCATATACTGCCGGGCTTACGTGGTGTAAAACGTATCATATAGCTCTCTTCATCAATGCTTTTGCGTATACCATCTATCCAGCCAAAGCACAAAGCCTGGTCAACGGACTCAGACCAGGTGATGCTGGGTTTTCCCGTTCCGGTTTTATAAAACCCAACGTACAATTCAGTTTCCCTTTCGTGGTTCTTCTCCAGCCATTTCCTGAAGTCCGCAGGTTTTTTAAAGAATTTAGGTGTCATCCTTTTCTGTTTAGTGGTAAAAATACACCAACTGTTTTTTGTAATATTATGTCTACGCTAAAAATCCCAAAAGAATACCTATATGAAAAAGACCTTGCTTTATCTCACTCTGCCACTGGCAATGCTATTATGCTCGCTACATTCATCCAGGGCCAACTATGCAACCGGCGGAGAGTTGATATACCTGCACATATCGGATTCCACTTATCAATTTTTCTTTAAGCTTTACAGGGATTGTTCGGGCAATGCAGAGCCTGATACTATTCCGCTTTGTTTCTTCAATCCATGTACCAACCAGTCTTTTTCAATGCCCATGACCAAATGGCTGGGAACCGGTGGCGGTACCGTTATCAAACCGCTATGCTCAACCGGCCCAACCAACTGCGATAGCCCGGCCTCATTGATACAAGCGTATAAAGAAACATGGTATGTTGCCATTGCGACCATGCCCGGGCGTTGTAACTCGTGGCGGATTTTTGCCCGAACTACCACCCGCAGCAGTATATACAATATCCAGAATTCTGCTTCCTCAAATATGTATGTCGAGGCAACAATGAACAATTCAACGACAGACAGTAATAGTTCTCCTTACTACTCTGTGAGGCCGATATATGCTGTGCCACTCAACCAGCCATATACTTTCAACAATGGTGGGCTGGATGCTGACGGAGACTCCCTTTCGCACGATGTGATCATGCCAAGAACAGGAGCCCCTACCTGTAGCGACACCGCTCAGAATATGAGCTTTGCAACTGCGACGCCTAGTTTTCAACTTGGATATAACCCGTTCCAGACAAATAATTCATTTTTTCTACATCCTATAACCGGGCAAATGTCATTCACAGCATCGATGTTGGGGAACGCAAATATCGTGGTAAGAACCAGGGAATTCAGGAACGGGGTACAAATAGGCTCTGTAATGAGGGAAATTCAGATGCGGACTTTGCAGTTGCCTTCTCCTCCGGCGTACACTACCGGTTCAACCTGTGGAACGCCTCCCAATTCTAACGGAAGGGTGCACGGCTGTATAGGCCAAAACCTGACCTATTGTTTTTACTACAAATCGCCCGATAGCAACAGCAGGATATATTTGTCGGATAACCTGGCGACGAGCATACCCGGTGCCGGTATTGTATATGCTAACCAGGGTACGGATTCCGTACATGTTACATTTAACTGGACACCGGGAGTGAATGATGTGGGCCTATCTGCTTATCTAATAGTGATTGCTGATTCGCTATGCAGTTTTCCAACACCACTACAATATCTACGTACCGTTGAACATTCAATATGGGGCCCGGTAAAAGCAAGCAATGACACAACGATATGTGCGGGACAACCAGC
>DATCSV010000129.1:0-6378 GCA_036568285.1 Flavipsychrobacter sp.
TATTTTAGAGGATAAACGCAGCCGGCCACAAATACCCCTACGCCCCGGAAAAAATCTTAACCGAACCAGCAAAACAAACCATACAAGTACATCATGTTATAGACATAAAAGCTCAATAAGCTTAATAAAAACGGCGGAAAGGCAGTGGACAATCTGATTCGGTATTTGTCCCAAGAGGTTCGCAAAATGCAGGCTATATAGCTTGCGTTTTTATTTACCCCTAATGCATTTATCTTCAAATACTTATTCACAGGATGATGAGAACTATATTCACTGCATCCGATTTGCTATTATATTAGCAGGCAAAATCTGAAGACAAACCAACATTTGTCCGCACAATATGTACCATAAAATCCTCATGTATTATATGAAAGCTTTACTGCTCCCTTTCCTCTTCCTCTCCATCACTGATGTATTTGGCCAAACCCGAGATCTCGTGGCTCTGGCCCAAGGTGAGTTCCTCGGAATGAATGCGCTTTTTGATGAGAATGAAGATTTGTTTGGATATATCTCATTGTATGACCATGGTAAATCCGGCGCGAAAACCAAGAAATTTGAATATGTCATACTTGATAAAAACCTCAATCCTTTTGCCAACAATACGTTTCAGGGCGACATAACGGCTGGAGATTATTTCGGCTATATCAATTTTGATGGTTCTGTAATACTAAAGCCGACGAGGATAGACGGCAGCCTGGTGAAGCAGAACGAACTCTTCAGCCCATCTGCCATGGTCATAAACTTGAAAGACAACACCATTAAAAGAAAAATATATTACGACTTTGATCATGGAACATTTAAAGAAATAGAACGGCACGACTTGTGGACCGAAAACAGGAAAGAACTAAAGGCCGAAAAGAAGCAGAATGGCTTCAATTACATGTCTGAAGTAACGGAGATAAAGGAAGGGGGATACCTGGCTCATGAATATGAAGATTATGGCAGGTATGTGAAGAACAACTGCCTGATGCGTTTTGATGAAAACAAGAACGAGCAGTGGCGATATGTATACAATAAAAACGGCTCAAAGAAAGAATCCCAGATAATCAGCTTTTTAGACAAAGACGAAAAATACTACTACTGCCTGCTATGGGAAAGAAAAAAGAAGCCGGATGACGATGCTTATGGAATGCCGACAGGTTGGGCCAATACTTTTCATTTGCTGGTGCTGGACATGAATACAGGCGAGGAAGTGCATAAAAAAGAAATTCCTGACCCCGAAGATGTGCTGCCATTAATAATGCGGTATCCTACTTACGCATATGGCAGCCTGGATAATGACAAGACCTTTGATGACAAAATTGTAGCGGTCGGCAGGCTTAGTGATGAATTGTATAACACCGGTATTTCCAGGCTGATAGTTGACAGGAAAACATTCAGTACAGACTTGAGGGTACTTACATTTGAAGACGATTTCAAACAATACATTCCCAGGATCAACGCAAAAGGATTTGTGGAGATGGGCTACTTTTTAGACCCGAGGGATATCTTCTTCATGAAAGATGGAAGCATTGGGATGCTGTTTGAAAAATACAAACCGCCTACCGAATATACTGCTCAGAAAACACGTGACCTCGTATATGTGCATACAGACAAAAACTTCAAGATCGTCGGAGTTACTACAATGGAAAAAGAAAAGTCAAAGTGGCAAAACACAGACTACCTTTTCTCACAGAACATCAATGGTGGCAACGACTTGGTTTTCTTCTACAGAGATTATCAAAAAAACGATGAGACTAAAGACCGTAACTGGAATCTGTTCATTAACACGCTTGTAGATGGAACTTTCAAACAGGAGATGATACCCATTTCTTCTAAAGAGAACTTTTTCATCTATCCGTACGTTGCCAAAGAGGGATACATATTGCTACACGAGTACAACAAGAAAGCTAAATATAACCAGGTTAGGTTAGAGCGCTTAAACTATTGATATATCGGTTAGCCCAGGGAAGTGTAATAATCAACAAAACCCTTTAATTCATCGGGTTTCAGGTTCCACATAAAATTTAAGAATCTTATGTAACTCTCAGACTGGTCTTTCGGCGACACCCTGTCAAGGTATTTATTCAACTGATAAGTTTTTCTGGCATCGTATATTTTCCGGAGACTTATCCCCAGCCACTTCTTGTAAAATGTGTCATCAGGCTTCACCTGCAGGTAAAGCAGCGAAAGGTAAACGGCTTCTCCATAGCGTTCAGCATAGTAGAGATTGGTAAGTCGTTCATTTTCAGCAGCGCTGTTGAATACCGCGAATGCCCCGGTAGCGGATGTACTTTTACCACCCGATAGTTCCGGGAAAAAACTGGTGAGATGCCTGATACGTTCATCTACCCCCGGATGAGACGACAATGAATCCTGGTCGAACTTGGGTTTATACGCTTCATAATTATATGAAGTAAAATCTTCCATCTCAAGCCACTTATCATTAAACTTCTGATCCGGCAAATCAAAGAAAATCTTGTAACTACTAATAGCCAGATCTCCATGATCTATTGTATCATTCAAATCGATGATTTTCAAAGCCTCGATTAAACCTGTATTACTATAACCGGCATTCTTCAGCAAAACACAAGCCATTGAATCTGCCTGTAGCTCGTACTTCCGTTCCAGTTTCCCTTCTTTATAAATTGACTTTCTATACGTCTCCAATGCACGGTCGGTCCTGTTAACCTCAGATTGCCTTATCTCCTTAACAACGTTTATATTCTCTTTATTTTTCTTATAATTATACGCCAGCGATTTAATTGAATGGAAGAATACGAGATGACTGATTTCGTGTGCCAACACTGCTGCAACCTGGTCCTCGCTCTTCATATAATAGAGCAGGCCGACATTAACGAATAAGGTATTATCACCCACGGTATATGCATTGGGAACATTTTCCCGCACTAAGAGAACCTGAACATCATCGGGCACCGAAGAATTTCTATCCTTGATGCGGACTAATATCTTCTCAAGTAACGGGGAAATAACAGGATGATAAACCATCAGCCCCTCACCTATCATTTCATTCACCCCTTTGAAAATATTCCCGTAGCTCGATTCATAATACTTCAACACCTTCTTGTCTGCTGCAATGGATTTTAACCGCTCAAGGAACAACTCGTTCCGTGCCGGATAAGACGTACTCAACTTCCTGATGTATAAATTATTAGATGAATCACCCAACGGATGATCGCCGGCATTGGCATGAAAAACACACAATATTATGAAAGCTGCCAGGCACCATTTCTTACACATAGGGCGGTATTAATCATTAAAAAATCAACTGCTGTATACTTACCACGAAAATAATAAAACTCGGAATATCGTCCTTCCAATATCACAATTTAACCATCTTAAACCCGCTTTTGCTTCCCATGTCAGCCAGTTTACAGGCAAACACATACACCATTGCCGGCATCAGTTGGTGCAGCAGCCTGTGGGCTGAAGTAAACAGGTGCCATTCCAGGTCTTGGTGGCTGAGTATGTATATCATGAAATACCCCGCCATGCAGGTAAGTATTACGAAAATTCTTTTGCCGGGCAGCTTACGGCGCAGCAGACAATAAAATAAATATAATATCACCACATACTTTAGGGCCTTGAAATGCTCGTTAATAATATCTATCCAGGAACGATATATCTGCCGGTACCGTGCCCAATCTATGATGTTATTGACCGTATCAGCAGACTGGCGTGAAACCAGGTCGTTAGCGGGTGCATAACCCAGCTTAAATATAAGTAAGGCTACTAATGGCAATGCAAATCCGTATAACGCCCGCTTCCATTCGAAAACAAACACCCGTGCATTGAACAGGAGAAACACAAGCGCCAGCATGATCCCTTCATTCTTTGTCCACATGCACAAGCCGAGGAAAGCGGAACTAAGAATTATCATTTGCCGGTGCTCCCTCGCATAGTCAAAGCACACAAATGCCGCCAGGAAAAAGAATGCCAGCAAAGTGTCCGCCATCTGCGATACACCCTGCATTATAAACATATCGTTGGTTGTAAATAACAGCAATGCCAGTATTGCTACCAGCAGGCTTTTCCTGTAAACCTCGGTATATATCAGCACAGGTATGCATAACATCACCAACACATGCAACGTATAAGGCACAAGCAAATGAAATCCGCCGATCAACCTGCTGAAAAAGGCTACCGTAGCCGGTAATGCCAGAGGGTAATCAGGGTGTGCGTGCCTGTGGTTTTGGAACATATTTTTCCAATATTCAGGTTCTGCCAGGTAGCGTGCATGCAGGTTCCATATAGCCCATGCGTCCCACTGCCCGTGTTTCTCCACCAATTCGTCGGCTTCCTGGGCAATCAATACCAATGCTATGGCAAGTATAGCTACACGCCATATGCTGTATGGTACCGGGACTTGATATTCCTTGTTTAGCCATCGATACAACAACACCAACGCAATAACTGCTATCGGAACAACAGCAAGGAGCGGCAAACCTACAATAAGCGAAAGGAAATAGAGGATGCTGATACACCCAACACCTAAACCAATGTATAGTATATGTTTACTGTCACTGAGCATACCCGGTGGCTATAAAGTATTTAAACCTGTCGTCGACGTGCTCCCACAGGATTGGCCCTGCCGGTATTGCACTGTCCTGTAGTGGATACATAACCAGGGCAGTATCTTTATTGTCGGCCAAAACTATTCCCGGTGCCAGTATATACCTGCATTGTGAGCGTATCGTAATATCTACATTGCCCGCAAAACCAATGGCTGAACCGGGAGGGACTACGTCTTTTGCCCCTCGCAAAGCAGTTTCGAGCCTGTCTATATCGTCTTCAGTCTTGCTGAATTTATTATGATAAGACCACGCACTTATCCCCACAACAAAGAATAACAATATTAGCAGAACAGGTACTTTCATTAATTCTATTTAATCCTCTAAATGTCCCTCAGCTTCGTACCAGGGGAATGAGCCGGCATTTTTATTCATGTCCCAATAGAACGACGGAGATGACTTATTATAGTTACCTGTTTCACTCATCGTCTCCGCATCGTATAGCCTGCCATTCACCATCGTATATCGTATGCTTTCCGTATTATAAATGTTGTCCAGCGGGTTTTTATCCATCACCAGCAGGTCGGCCAGCTTACCCGGTTGTATGGAGCCAATGTACTCATCCAATCCCAGGCTGACAGCCGGGTTCATAGTAGCGGTGCGCAATGCCTCCATGGGTGTCATACCGCCTTGGGCCATCATCCATATCTCCCAATGGGCACCCAGGCCCTGCAACTGCCCGTGTGCGCCCATGTTGATGAGCACGCCTGCATCATTTAGTTTTTTCAGGCTTTGCGATACAAGAATATGCCCGTTTACATATTCCTCTTCGGGCGCCATAGTGCGGTGCCTGCTGCGTGTGTCCAATACGGGACGCGGCGTAAACCGAGCCAGCCTTTCCTTCTCCCATACATTACTGTGCTGATACCAATAATATTCTCCGCCCAGGCTACCGTAAGAAACTACCAGCGTAGGTGTATTGGCCGTCCGGGAATTCTTCCAAAGGTTAATAACGTCAGCATACAAGGGCGCTATAGGCAGATTGTGCTCTATGGTAGTATGGCCGTCCAATATCATGCTCAGGTTGTGGAAGAAAAAGGACCCTCCCTCGGGCACCACTTCCATATTCAGTTCGCGTGCTTCTTCTATTACCATCTGGCGCTGTTCGCGGCGTGGCTGATTGTAACTTTTCACACTGAATGCGCCAAATGCCTTGGTACGTATCAACGCACTCCGTGCGTCTTCTTTAGAATTGATAACAGCTTTGAAATCCCCGTCTGCTCCATAAAGAATAGTGCCTGTTGAGAATACGCGAGGCCCGGTCATCAAGCCCGCCTTTACCATTTCGCTTTGCGCAAATACAAATTCACTGTTGGCCGATGGGTCGTGCATGGTAGTAACACCGTAAGCAAGATTGACATAATAGGGCCAGTGCTTCTCCGGCACTATACCGCTATGAAAATGTCCGGCGTGTGCGTGTGCATCTATAAAACCCGGCATAATAGTCTTGCCTGTAGCATCTATTTGCATAGCATTGCCCGGGATGTTCACTTCGCCTGTTTTTCCAACAGCTTTTATCTTGTTCCCTTCTACTACCACTGTTCCTTTTTCAATCACTTTATCTCCATCCATAGTAATGATATGGGCGTTCGTAAAAGCAACAACTCCTTGCGGTTTATCAGTTTTTGCTTTCAGCCCTACGGCTATTCCTTTTTCGGGAATAATGAATGTACTATCAGGCTTACCACCTATAAATTGAAACAGGTCGTTTAGGTGTATGGAATAATACTGGTCGCCGAGGGTATAATGCAACATTTTACCGTCGCCACTCCAGTGCAGGTTGTAGCCTGCATGCCGTGACACCCTG
>DATCSV010000130.1:0-6377 GCA_036568285.1 Flavipsychrobacter sp.
CAATAATAAGAGAAGCAGAAAACGACAATACAAAGAAGGTTATAAGGCAACATAATTTCTTTGTAAAGGCCTTTTGGATTTTAGTTATTTTGCCGTTGCCGACAGCGTTAATATTTTATATAGTAAACTAACAACATGTCAGAAAAAATTTCAACAGATAAAGCGCCGAAGCCCGTAGGGCTCTACCCACATGCGCGCAAAGTGGGCAATTTGTTATTCTTATCGGGCATAGGCCCGCGCATGGCGGGTGATGGCGAAATGGTAGTGCCCGGCCTCAAGCTGGATAAAAACGGCAACTTCCTGGAGTTTGACTTCGAAGCACAGTGCCGTAACGTGTTCGACAATGTGAAGATAGTACTGGAAGAAAGCGGCAGCAGTTGGGACAAGCTGGTGGACGTAACCGTATTCCTGGTGAACATGAAGCGTGACTTCGCTACCTACAACCGTGTATATGCCGAGTACTTCAAAGACAACCAGCCCTGCCGCACAACGGTAGAAATCAGTTCTCTACCCACACCCATAGCCATCGAGCTCAAGTGTATTGCGGAGATATAAAAAGAAATTAATGGCCCTATCACTAACACCTACAAACTACCGACCACTGTATTAGCCTACGGCTGTATCGGTACATCAATCCTAAGCTGGCGTGTAAACGGCCTGCCGTTGGCGTCTTTACCGTTCACCTTCCACATTACGGAGCGGAGTTCGGTATATAGTGGTTTCTGGCTGCTGTTGCGGGTGTTGCGTACGCTGTTCAGCCATTTCTGCACACCGCTCCGCGACCAGTTGCGGTTGCGCGCATCGCGGCTAATGGCATTACGTATGGCTTTGTTGGATACTTTAAGGCCTTCCAGTTTGCCAGGCTCCAGTCCTTCTATTTCGTACACACCGTTTTTGCCTTTCTGCTTTTCCCAGTCGGTAAGTTTTCGCAGCGATTCAAGCGGCAATGTACCCAGGTTATTGCGTGCTACTATGATTGTCTGGTAGCGCATATAGACATCCTCTATCTGCGCCCCTTTTATGTATATCTTATTATCCCGTAGTGTACCCTCAGTCAGCTCATAGCTGGCGCCGTAGTCGGTCTCCAGGTTAGGTTCCTTATAAGTTTTGGTTTCTATGCCGGGGATGAAAAATTCCACCTGTGGAAAAGGCACTTTCAAACCCTTGCCCGCAGGGTCTGCAGTAGCAATGGTTTCTGCAGCAGGTGTTTGTGTTGTGTCGGCGGCGGGTGGTATCGAGTCCGGTTTGGTAGAGGCGATGGTTACCGGGCGACCTGTATTCATCTTCAGGTCCGGTACAATATCCACCAGGTATTGAGTATCAGTCTCTGTAACAATGGTAGCCGGGTCACCCATCTTTATGGGTGGTACGTTTCCTTTTGGATTGTCACTGTCGTTGCAGGCGCTGAGTGCCGGCAACAATAATAGTAGTATGTAGATGCGTAAACCTGCTTTCATATGCTGCTATTCATTGCTAAGTTAATAAACATGGTGACTTTACAGGCTGATTGGCCGTATTAATCAGCTTTAATAGTTCATTAGCTTCTGGACGCACTCATCCAACCTGCTCTTTGCCAGGAAGTTTTGTTCCAACTCAATGGCAAAAGGAACGGGTGTATCTAAACTGGCGCAACGCACTATGGGCGCATCCAGGTGTTGGAAACAATGCTCCGTTATCCATGCGCTTATCTCGCCGCCGATGCCACCGAAGAGCGTGTCCTCGTGCAGCACCAGCACCTTGCCCGTACGTTCTACCGATGCGCGTATGGCATCATAGTCCAGTGGTAGCAGGCTGCGCAGGTCTATGATGTCGAAGGATATGTCAGGGTGTTGAGCTGCATATTGCGTAGCCCAATGCACACCGCTGCCATAGGTGATAATGCTGATGTCTTCGCCTTGCAGCACGGTACGAGCCTTGCCTATCTCAATGGTATAATAATCATCGGGCACCATACTACTGATGCTGCGGTACAGGGCCTTATGCTCGAAGAACATTACGGGGTTGGGGTCGTTGATGGCGGCTATCAGCAGACCCTTGGCATCTTCAGGTGTAGATGGATATAACACCTTCAATCCCGGTGTATGGGTAAACCATGCCTCGTTGCTCTGCGAGTGGAATGGCCCCGCACCTACACCTGCACCTGTGGGCATACGCACTACTACGTCGGCATTCTGCCCCCATCGGTAGTATATCTTGGCCAGGTTATTTATTATTTGGTTGAAGCCCACGGTCACAAAGTCGGCAAACTGCATTTCCATCATGGCTTTATATCCTTTCAGGGATAAGCCCAACGCCGCACCTACAATAGCGCTCTCACATATAGGCGTATTGCGCACCCGCTCCTTACCAAACTCCTCCACGAAACCCTCCGTCACTTTGAAAGCGCCGCCGTATTCAGCTATGTCCTGTCCCATCAGTACCAGGTTAGGGTGCTGTCGCATACTCTCCCTTAGTCCGTCACTTATAGCCTGTATAAACTTCTTCTCAGATTTCGCATCTGTAAGCGGTGCAATGGGTTTGTTGTCAAAAGGTGCATATATATCTGCCATTTCTTCCACCGTATCCGGCTCTATAGCTGGTGCTACAAATCCCTTTTGCACACCGGCATCTATTTCAGCCTTTATCTTTTCCTTTATCTCTTTTATGAGGAAGTGGTTCAGTACTTCATGTTCCAGCAGGTATTCTTCAAAGCGCAGCACGGGGTCCTTCTTTCCCCATTCTTCAAACAGCTCTTTGGGCACATACTTCACCCCGCTGGCTTCTTCATGCCCCCGCATGCGGAAGGTCATGCACTCTATCAGCATTGGCTTTTGTTCACGTATACAATATTGACGTGCTTCGCTCACAGCCTTGTGTACCGCCAGTATGTTGTTACCATCTATGGTAATGCCTGCCATGCCATAACCTATCGCTTTATCAGCCAGGTGTTTGCAGGCATATTGTTCATTTACCGGTGTGCTCAGGCCATAGCCATTATTCTCTATCAGGAAAATTACCGGCAGCCCCCATACAGCGGCCACATTCAATGCTTCATGAAAATCACCCTCGCTGGTACCGCCATCACCGGAAAAAGCCAGGGCTATCTTCTCTTCTTTCTTCAGCTTATGCGCCAGCGCCACACCGTCAGCTATTGCCATCTGCGGGCCCAGGTGCGATATCATGCCACATATATGATAATCATTCGTGCCGAAGTGAAAAGACCGCTCCCGACCCTTGCTGAAGCCCTCTTTCTTACCCTGCCATTGCAGGAAGAGCTTATCGAAGGGTACATTTCGTGCGGTGAATACCCCCAGGTTGCGGTGCAGGGGCATGATGTACTCGTCACTGTCCATGGCCAGGGTAGCACCCACAGCTATGGCTTCCTGTCCTATCCCGCTGAACCACTTGCTTATTTTGCCCTGCCGCAGCAGTACCAGCATTTTTTCCTCAATCATGCGGGGGCGTAGCATATGTGTATATAACTCAACCAGTTGCTCTGTGCTGTAACCCGTCTTATCGAAATGCATATACGATATTTGGTGCAAATGTAAAGTTATCTGCCGCAATCACATATTACCAGGGCCTGTAGTTTGGG
Organism: Flavipsychrobacter sp.; assembly: GCA_036568285.1. Lineage (GTDB taxonomy): Bacteria > Bacteroidota > Bacteroidia > Chitinophagales > Chitinophagaceae > UBA5543. The sequence continues at coordinate 3,575 of DATCSV010000130.1, forward strand.
GAAAATCTGTGGGCAGATATGGCATTGAAATTAATTTTTGCTTCTGTTATTCTTTCTTAACTTTGTGTGACCGATTGAGCAATTCCCCATATTTTATTGGATATATAGCTGGATAAACGGTCTGAAAAAATCAGAAGCGTTATGACTAAGTACATTTTTGTGACCGGAGGTGTTACCTCTTCATTAGGTAAAGGAATTATTGCTGCCTCGCTGGCGAAACTGCTGCAGGCAAGAGGCTACAGCACCACCATCCAGAAATTTGACCCCTATATCAACGTTGACCCTGGCACCTTGAATCCCTACGAACATGGGGAGTGTTATGTAACTGAAGACGGTGCCGAAACCGACCTGGACCTGGGCCACTACGAGCGTTTCCTGAATACATATACATCGCAGGCTAACAATGTTACTACCGGGCGCGTATATCAATATGTTATTAATAAGGAGCGCGAGGGAGCGTACTTAGGCAAAACCGTACAGGTGATACCGCATATTACCGATGAGATCAAGCGTCGCATTACCTTACTGGGCCAAAAAAATGAATTTGACATCGTCATTACCGAGTTGGGTGGTACAGTGGGTGATATAGAATCGCTGCCCTATATAGAGGCGGTACGCCAGTTGAAGTGGGAGATGGGTGATGAAAACTGCTTAGTTGTTCACCTGACACTGATACCTTACCTGAAAGCCGCGAAAGAGCTGAAGACCAAGCCTACACAGCACTCTGTAAAAATGATGAGTGAAAACGGTCTGAACCCGGATATATTGGTTTGTCGTACTGAGGAACCATTGAACAAAGAACTGAAGCGTAAAGTAGCCCTGTTTTGCAACGTAACACAGGATGCGGTAATAGAAGCTATGGACGCCGATACGATATACAGTGTGCCGTTGGAAATGATGCGTGAGCAACTGGATGAGATATGCCTGAAGAAAATGAATCTTCCCATGGGCACCGACCCTGACCTGACACGCTGGAAGGAGTTCCTGAATAAGCTGCGCTACCCCAAATCGAAAGTAGTGATAGGGCTGATAGGCAAATATGTAGAGCTGCAGGATGCGTACAAATCCATATTGGAAGCATTGATACATGCCGGCGCTATGAACGAGTGCAAGGTGGAAGTGCGTAACATACATTCTGAAGACCTGACACCTAAGAACGCAGCTGAAAAGCTGCGCAACCTGGATGCGGTATTGGTAGCTCCGGGTTTTGGCAACAGGGGTATAGATGGTAAGATAGACGCTATCCGTTACGCGCGTGAAAATAAAATTCCCTTCTTTGGTATTTGCCTGGGTATGCAGATGGCCTGTGTGGAATTTGCCCGCAATGTACTGGGCATGGAGCAGGCGCATTCCATTGAGATGAATGACGATACCAACCATGCTGTTATCAGCATGATGGAAGAGCAGAAAAACATCAAACAGATGGGTGGCACCATGCGACTGGGTGCTTACGAATGTAAACTGAAAGAAGGCTCTAAAGTAGCTGCGATATACGGTAAAGAAACTATATCTGAACGCCACCGCCATCGCTACGAGTTCAACAATCAATACCTGGAGGCATTTGAGAAAGCCGGCATGAGGGCCACGGGTACTAACCCCGCAACGGGGCTGGTGGAAATAGTAGAACTGCCCGAGCACCCATATTTTGTAGGCGTACAGTTTCACCCCGAATACAAGAGCACAGTTGAAGATCCGCACCCGTTGTTTGTAGCGTTTGTAGCTGCTGCTAAGGAAGCGCGCAACCGCAATGGCAACGAGGAAAAGTTATTCGAAAAATCGGTAGCCGGAAATTAATTACAATCTTACATGTTGTGCGTGCACTTCTTCGCCGAAGAAGGTGCTGCCATGCTTGTCAAACTGGGCGGTTGAGTCTGTAGTATAAAAGCTGACATCACCATTATGGGTGATTTGCTCTTCGATTTCCGTATGGCGTTGCAGGTACTCAGCCAGGCTATCGGCCACTATTTCGCCTTGTGTTACCACCTTTACACCCGGGGGCAGATTCTTATTGATGGTATCCAGCAGCAGTGGGTAATGTGTGCAACCCAGCAGTATTGTATCTATCTTCTCCGATTGCTGTAACAACCTGTCGAGGTCTTGTTTTACAAAATGCTCGGCGGCAGCGCTGTGGTGCTCGTTATTCTCTATCATAGGTACCCACATAGGGCATGCATGCTGAAATACCTGCACATCAGGATAGAATTCGTTGATCTCAACAGGATAGATATAACTATCAATGGTGCCGTGCGTACCTAATACACCCACCGCATTATTCTTTGTGTATTGCCCTATTATTTCAGCTGTCGGCCGTATAACACCCAGCACCCTTCTTTCTGCATCCATGCGCGGCAGGTCATTCATTTGGATCTTTCTTAGCGCCTCGGCCGATGCTGTATTGCATGCCAGTATGATGAGCGGACAGCCCATTTTAAACATCCATTCCACTGCCTCCAGCGTGTACTCATATACAATGTCCAGCGAACGGTCGCCGTAGGGGGCACGTGCGTTATCGCCCAGGTACAGGTAGTCGTACTGCGGCAGCCTTTCTTTGATGGACTTAAACACGGTAAGCCCGCCAAAACCAGAATCGAATATCCCTATCGGGTGGGGTGATTGCATCAGGGCAAATATAAAGAAGGAAATTCAGAATGAAATGTCCCCACTGGCTGGCCGATATATCGTATTTTTATAGTGATGAACTTATCCGATTTACAGTTTCAACAACTTGACCTCAACGGCCTCCGGACATTGATAGGCTGGGCCGAAGATGAAGGCTGGAACCCCGGCCTGAAGGATGCTGAGG
>DATCSV010000131.1:0-6176 GCA_036568285.1 Flavipsychrobacter sp.
ATTTTCCCTTTACACTCATTATGCGGTTGATACCTCAAAAAGGCGAGCCTGCTGTTCTGCCAGAGCCAACTGACACCAAAGCGTACGGTAAATACCTGACCAATGCAGCTGCCTGCCGCGAGTGCCACACACCCGTAAAAGACGGGCAAGTGATAGCCGAGTTGGAGTATGGCGGTGGCAGGACCTTCGAACTGCCGGGCGGCACACTCACCACACCCAATATTACCCCTCACGCCTCCGGCCTGGGATACTGGACCAAAGAACAGTTCATAGCCAAGTTCAAAGGTTACCAGGATTCAACATACCATTCACCTAAGATCGATTTCATGCATGAATATAACAGCATCATGCCGTGGATGATGTACAGCACCATGACAGAACGCGACCTGGCTGCTATTTATGAATACCTGAAAACGGTGAAACCACTGGACAACGAAACAGTGAAGTGGAAGCCGAGGGCAAAAGGCGTTGAAGTAGCCAAACGATAAGTCGTTATAATACTATATAAACACAGAGGCTGTCCTTTCGGACAGCCTCTGCGTTTTAACGTCTGCTAAAGCTTAGTTTTTCTTTTCAGCTTCCGGGTATAATATGGCCGTATAGTTGTTGGCAGCAAACACCTGGTTAGCCACTTTTTTAATATCCTGTACGGTCAGTTTGTCTATCCACTCGTCGTATTTCAGCTTATGGTCTTTCTCCCTACCCCAGAAAAGGACACTCTCCATAGAGCCGGCCCACCATGCGTTCTTCTCCAGGCTCTCGCGGTGCTTCTCATGCCATTGACTTTTCACTTTTTCAAGGTCTTCAGCTTTTGGCCCGTCTTTCTTTATCTCGGCCACCACCTCGTCGGCTGCTGCCAGCAGTTTGTCAACATTTTCAGGACCACAAGGCAGGTACAGGCTTATGGAATAATTCTCATAAGGCTCTTTCTCCACGCTGGCGTTGTAACCACCGCCATAGATACCGCTCAGTTTCTCGCGCAGCTCTTCTATTACGCGGATATTCAGTATCTCCGCCAGGGCCTGCACTTGCAGGGAGAAGTCTTCTGAGTATTTGGCATCGCCGTGTATCACCCCTATTATCATGCTCTTGGGGTCAGAACCTTTGTAGTACTTCATAGTCTGTGTACCGGCTACGGGGCGCACACCATTGTCTTTGTACGATGGTGTCTTGTTAGCTTTAGGCAGGCTGGCTACATATGTTTCCAGCAGGGGCACCAATACCTTAGGGTCTACATTACCCACAATGTAAAAATGATAACCATCCGCAGTGCTGAACTGATCCTTATATATATTCAGAATCCTGTCCATAGACAGCGCTTCAAAATGCTCAGGCTTGGGAATAGGAGAAGGCGCCAGCGGGTTGTTTTTATACATCGACTCGTATACTGTATCAATAAAGGCATACGTTGGGTTGGCAGACAGGAACTGCAACTGCATCACCTGCTTCTTTTTGTACGCTTCAAATAATTCTTTATCGGCACGGGGCGCGGTCAGTTTCAGGTACATCAGCTGGAACATTTCTTCCAGGTCCTTTATCGTACTGCTGGCCGATACACGGTTAGTTATTTCGGATATACTGCCGCTTGCACTGATAGTTTTACCTGCCAATACTTTTTCCAGGTCAGATGGCTTAAACTTGCCACAGCCCATAGCATCTATCACTTGTGTAGCGTAGCGTACGTTATGTACATCGGCTACGCCAAAATTATTGCTGCCACCTTTTTTTATGCCACGCACTATTATCTCATCACTCTTAAAGGTGGTAGGCTTCACAGTTACTTTTATGCCGTTGCTCAATGTATAGGTAACAGCGTTAAACCCGTCAACCTTGGTGATGTTTTCCACCTTGCCCGGTGTTGGCTTTTTATCCATCAGGCTACTGGCCACCATTGTTTCTTCTTTGGGTTGTACATCCTGTGCAAAACCTCTTTGGGTCAACGCAAGTAACTTCTCATCCGTAGGCAGATTGTCCTTCCCTTTATCCGGCCCGGTTATCAGCGAGAAGAAATTATCATTAGCCATCAGGCTCTGTATTTCTTCATTCACTTCCTGCACCTCGATACCCGGTAGATATGCCTGGTAATATTTGTATTCGTTCTCTATGCCCGGTATTGGCTCGTCTTCCAGGAAGTTGCGGACATATTCCCCTATCAACCTGCTGCTTTCAGTAGTATTGCGCTCGTTGTATGATTTTTCCATGCTGCTCATCAGGTTCTTACGCGCCAGTTCCATTTCGCTTTCAGTAAAGCCGAATTCTTTAGCACGCTTCATTTCACCTGTCAGGGCCATTAACGCTTTCTCAGGACCTTCTTCGCCAAACATGGTGAAGCCTACCAGGTTCTCATAGTCGCGCGCCCAACCGCCTACATATACAAATGCGTATGGGAAGGGAGGGTCGCTGCTGCGTGCCAGGTCGCTCAGGCGCTGGTTCAGCATTTCAGACATCAGGCCGCGTACCATAAACTCCCTGTAATCGCCAATAGTTACTTCTTTATCCTTCTTCTGAGCGGGAAAGATGATCTGCAGGCGGTAGTTGGTAGCCTCTTTGTCCGTCAACACCATAGCCTTAGCTACTTTGCGTGTTTCCACCGGCACGTCAAATCGGGGGCGGGGGTTAGCGGGGTTTTTCATTGGTTTGAAGTGCTTCTCCAGGTACTTCATGGCAGTTGCCTTGTCTATATCACCCACTACAGCCACGGCCATCAGGTTAGGGCGGTACCAATCCTTGTAGAAACGGCGCACCACATCATATTTAAAGTTCTTCAGTATCTCGTCCTTACCTATGGGCAGACGCTCTGCATAGCGGCTGCCGGCCATCATTTCGGGCAGGTACTTTTGTAGCATACGCATTTCGGCGCCTTTGCCCAGGCGGCTTTCTTCCAGCACCACTCCACGCTCATCGTCTATGTCCTTATCAGTCAGCAAAGCATTATGCGCCCAATCTTCTATTATTTGGAAACCTTTGTCCAGGTTACCTTCCTTGTCAGTAGGTATGGGTAATATATATACCGTTTCGTCAAAGCTGGTATATGCATTCAGGTCTGCGCCAAACTCCACACCTATCGACTGCAGGTAGCTCACCAGTTCGTTCTTCTGGAAGTTTTTAGTGCCGTTAAAGTTCATATGCTCCATGAAGTGTGCCAGGCCCAGCTGGTCTTCGTCTTCAAGTATAGAGCCGGCATTAACAATCAGGCGTAGCTCTACCTTCTTTTCAGGTTTTTTATTGGTCCTGATGTAGTACTTCAGCCCGTTGTCAAACTGGCCGACGGTTACATTGGGGTCTATCGGCAATTTGGCCGAAAGGTCCTGGGCTACTGATACGTTACCTGCGGAAACAAGTAACATCAGCAGTGCCAGTACTGCACTGTAAGAATTTTGCAAAAAGTGTCGCATAAGGAATGGTTTTTATCATACCAAAGTAATATTTTCTGCCCGGAAACCATGAACGCAAGACCTATAATAAAATCTTAAAATATTGCATTTCCGATAGACAATAGCTATATAACAACAATGATTATGTCTGAAAACATAATGACTGGGTAAAGACATAAGGAAATTATTGGTTTATCTTAGCAGCCTGAAAACTTACAGCATTTTAGTATGGCGCTTATCAAATCTATTTCAGGAATCAGGGGTACAATCGGCGGAAAACAAGGAACCGGGCTTACACCCATCGACGTGGTTAAATTCACTACAGCCTACGGGGCATGGATAAAGCAACAAGGCGACAATAACAAGATAGTAATAGGCCGCGATGGACGTATATCCGGCGCATTGGTGCGCAACCTGGTTACAGCTACCCTGCAGGGATGCGGATTTGACATTGTAGACCTGGGGCTAAGCACAACCCCAACCGTAGAGATGGCGGTTGTGATGGAAAAAGCAGCCGGCGGCATTATCCTGACTGCCAGCCACAATCCCAAAGAATGGAACGCATTGAAACTGCTGAACAGCAGTGGCGAGTTCCTGAGTGCAGAGGCAGGCCAATGGATATTGGATTATGCAGACAATAATGAGCATGAATATGCCCAGATTAACAAGCTGGGCACTATAACTGAAGACAGCAGCTATATACAAAAGCATATTGACGCTATACTAAAGCACCCGCTGGTAGATGTCGCCGCAATAAAAGCGAAGAACTTTAAAATCGTGGTAGATGCCATTAACTCTACCGGCGCCATATCAGTGCCGCCATTATTGAAAGCGCTAGGTATAGAAGACATTATTACCATCAACGAAGAGGTTACAGGCAACTTTGCCCACAACCCTGAGCCGCTGCCGGAGAACCTGACTGAACTCTGCTCAACGGTGGAAAAACAGAACGCGCATTTAGGCATAGCTGTTGACCCTGATGTGGACCGCCTGTGTTTTGTGTGCGAAGATGGCAGCTTGTTTGGTGAAGAATATACACTGGTAGCTGTAGCCGACTATGTCCTCGGCCATAAGAAAGGCAATACTGTTTCCAACATGTCATCTACCCGTGCGCTGAGGGATGTAACGGAAAAGCACGGCGGCGAATACACACCAAGCGCTGTAGGCGAAGTGAACGTGGTGAAGAAAATGAAAGCGGTAAACGCAGTGATAGGAGGCGAGGGCAACGGTGGTATCATAGTACCCGAAATGCACTATGGCCGCGATGCGCTGATAGGCATCGCGCTCTTCCTGACACACCTGGCACAAACAGGCAAAAGCGCAAAATCACTCCGTAGCAGCTATCCTAACTATTTCATATCCAAGAATAAGATAGAACTGAGCGATGATATCGACCTGAAAACCATCTTTGCCAAAATACAGGATAAGTACAAAAGCCACCCCATCAATACCGAGGATGGGCTGAAGATAGAATTTGACAACGACTGGGTACACCTGCGTCCCTCAAATACAGAACCTATCATACGCATATATGCGGAGAGCGGTTCTGAAACCACATCGAATAATATTGCCAAACGCATAATGGAAGACATCAGGGAAATGATGTGATTCGTTATTCATAATAATTGCTTTTTTTGCCCGCGAATAATACATATGATGTAGTGGTAGTCGGCAGCGGACTGGGTGGACTATTGTCTGCCGTGATGCTGGCGAAAGAGGGCATGAAAGTATGCGTGATAGAGAAGGACAAACAGGTGGGCGGTTGCCTGCAGACCTTCTCGGTAGAAAAGAAATTGTTTGACAGTTGTGTACACTATATAGGCGGGCTGGGAGATGGCCATACCCTCAACCGCATCTTCAGTTATGCGGGTATCATAGATAAGCTGCAACTGAAAGAATATGACCACAATTGTTTCGATAAAATAGCCTTCGACAATGAGGCGGCTGAATACCCTTTGGCACAGGGTACGGACAACTTTGTAGAGCAGTTACTACCCTACTTTCCTAACGAACGAAAAGCACTCGAAGAATATATAAGGCTGGTAACCAAAGTAGGCGACCATTTCCCGCTATACAGGTTAAGGATGGGCGATGCCAATGAGAAAGCTGCTGTATCCGGTTGGGAGCTGACCGAGACACTGAACGAACTGACACATAACAAACGCCTCCAAAATGTATTGGCGGGTAACAACATGCTATATGCAGGAGTACCGGGCAAAACACCTTTCTACCTCCACGCCCTGGTAACGGAAAGCTATATACACAGTTCGCATAAAGTATTGCCGGGCAGCTCGCAGATATCTAAGTTCCTCTGGCAGGAGTTGCAGGCGCATGGCGGCGAAGTATTGCGCAACACTACCGTTATCAAGCTAGTGGAAGAAAATGGCATGATGACCCATGCAGTAACGGACACCGGGGAATATATATACGGCAAACAATTCATTGCCAACATACACCCGGAAGTATTGCTGCAGCTTACAGACAGCAGCCTGCTGCGACCCGCCTACCGCAATCGCGTCAGTAACCTGGAACAAACCATATCATCCTTCATGCTAAACCTGGTATTGAAACCGGGCACAGTGCCGATGCAGCACCACAACCTCTATTGGAACGCCACCGAAGATGTATGGGATGCAGTCAACTACAAAAAAGGAGAATGGCCGGCTAACTATACGCTGTTCTATACCCCTGATAAAGATAATCCTGATTATGCCGAGAGCCTCTCTGTGCTCAGCTACATGCACTACGATGAAGTGAGCCAATGGGCAGACACATATAATCGTACAGGACACGAGCATGACA
>DATCSV010000132.1:0-3181 GCA_036568285.1 Flavipsychrobacter sp.
CCGGTACAACATCTACAATTCCTCCAATAATTCCTTCACCTGCCGGCTGATAAGATCGCGAACCTGTTTGAATTCTTCCGGTTCCATATTTCGCGGATCGGGTATCTGCCAGTCCATGTGTTTCTTCGCCGGCATCCAGGGGCAGGCATCGCCGCAGCCCATGGTCACTACCGCATCGAAAGGTGCGTAGGCTTTTACTTCGTCCAGCGACTTACTTTCATGACCTGATAAGTCGTAGCCTAATTCAGCCATAGCAACTATTGCCTTAGGATTTACAATGCCCGATGGCCTTGAACCAGCACTATATGCTTCCAATCCCTGCATCAATGCAAAGGCCTGTGCCATTTGGCTACGGTTGCTGTTTTCAATACATACAAATAACACCTTCTTACTCATCCCTTTCTTTTATATAGTTGTAAACCGGTACAGCCGCACAGGCACCTGCTATGGGTGCTGCTACGTACAACCATAGCGATTGGGTATTCATAGATACGAGTGCAGGCCCAAGAGACCGGGCAGGATTCATCGAAGCGCCACATATGGGGCCGGCAAACATCGCTTCTAACGCTACCACTCCCCCAATAGCCAGCCCTGCAAACATACCCTGCTCTTTACTGCCATGGGCTACATTTAATATGACCAGCATCAGGAAAAAAGTGAGTAATAACTCCAATACAAAAGACTGCATATCGCTGCCGGCAGGTATTGTGGCGCCTAAAGATTGATTATCAGGAAACAATAGCTTCAATGTGCCACTGGCCAACAATGCACCAATGAGTTGTGCAATGATATAGGGTGTCAATTTCTTCACCGGGAACTTACCCGCTACTGTAAAAGCAATACTGACCGCGGGATTAATATGTGCACCTGATACATTGCCGAGTGCATATATCATGCTCATTACAACCAGGCCGAAAGTGATAGCAACACCGACGTGCGTAACCGCCCCACCCGATTCCTGGTTGATAACAATAGCACCCGTGCCGCAAAACACGAGTGCAAAAGTCCCTATAAGTTCAGCTATATATTTCCTCATTTTAACAACAACCGCCACCGGGTGTGCAACATGCTTCAGCTTCCGGCTTTTTAGCAAATACCGTTACACTATATATACCCGTACCGCTATTCTTGAAATCTGCTATTTCTTCCGCAGACAAATACTGGCTCAGTATATCATCCGGTATTATGATCGGTTTTTCTTTTTGCAATGTAATGTCTTTAAACCCGTTTTGCTGTACCAGTTCCAGGTACACATGCTTCTGTATTGCGCCGCTTACGCAACCTGCATACATTTCGGCAACATTGCGCAGTTTTGCAGGCAGTTCCCCCACCAGTACTACATCAGATATACTGAAATGGCCTCCGGGCTTCAGTACCCTGTATATTTCTTTGATGACATTGTTTTTGTTGGGCACCAGGTTCAGTACGCAGTTGCTTACAATCACGTCAGCTACATTCCCCCCCACGGGCATTTTCTCAATATCCCCCTGCCTGAACTCCACATTATTGTAACCCAGCTTATCTACATTGGCACGAGCCTTGTCTATCATGGCCTCGGTAAAGTCTATACCTATCACCCTGCCTGCAGGCCCTGTGGCTGCACGTGCTATAAAGCAATCGTTGCCTGCACCGCTGCCTAAATCTATTACGGTGTCACCGGGCTTTATCTGCGCGAACTCAGTGGGCAGGCCGCAACCCAGGCCCAAGTCGGCATCCGCATTATAACCTTCCATTTTGGTGTAGTCATCGCTCATGATGTTATACACCTCGGTACTACAGCCGCCTGCACCGCAGCATGAGCTCATATTTGTCTCTTTATCCTGCAAGGCTATTTCGCTGTATTTCTGCCTTACCAGTTCTTTTAATTCCTGTTCTGTTTGCATTGTTTTCTTTTCTTAACTAATTATTGCAATATTACGATTGACGCTTGAATTTTCTATATTCAGCAAGTTATTTTTATCATATTCAGTTAACCGGGACTCCCAAAGTCCCGGTTAACATGTACAGTTTAGCAGCAACCCATGCCTTCGCAACAGTCGGTATTACCACCGCAGCAGTCATTGCCATTGTCGCAGCAGTTGCTCATTTGCATCTGATCAGTCATAGCTCTTTGTTTTATCGTGTTATTGCAATATTGCGATTAATAGAAACAAAAAAATAGTTAGCAGCAACTACCTGCCGGCTGTGGCAGTTCTTTAAAAAACATGGTAAAGAACTCCCTGTACTCACCCCATGCCTTAGGATTGATACAATAGCATATGCTGGTACCTTCTATATTGCCTTGTATCAGCCCCACGTTTTTCAACTCTTTCAGGTGTTGCGAGATGGTAGGCTGTGCCAGCCCAAGAGTGTCTACCAGGCTGCCGCATACACAGGACTGCATTTTCAGCAACTCCTGCAATATGGCTATCCGGGCAGGATGCGCCAACGCCTTGGCCATAGCCGCCAGTTCATTCTGCCTTTTGGTAAACAACTCTGATTTGGTAATTCCCATTGCTGATCTATTCAATCGCAATATTACGATAAGCATTTTAAAGCACAAAAATAAATTTAGACAACTGCGACATTAACATTTTTTTATGATTTCTGTGACAAACGAACAACTTTAATTAAATAGTTTTAATATGACATCTCTTACCCTTCAAAAGAACTACTTGTTATGAAGAAAATCATATTCGCTTTATGCCTCTGCCTGGCATTCACGAGCGCATACACACAAAATACCACTTACCAGGAACGTTTATACTATACCTGCAAGATGTGGGGTTTTGTTAAGTATTACCACTCTGAGGTGTCACAATGTAATGTGAATTGGGACAGTGTTCTCACACATTATCTGCCAGACGTTAAAACTGCCGTAACAGAAAATGAGTTCAACGACGTATTGAATGATATGCTGCTTGCTGCCGGCAATATGACGTTAGCTACTACTCCACCACTCACGCCGCTACCACCCGAACTGAGCCGAAACCTGGATTATAGCTGGCTAAACGATCCGATACTTAGATCGAACGATGTTAAAGCATTTTTAGATACCATAAAGAATAATTTTAGGCCACATCCTATATGCTGGGTACAAAACAACACCGGCAACCCCGGCGGCTGGTTACTATTTCCTTACGACAGCCTGATACTGAACGTAGACATATACAGTAATTACCCTTCGGAAACAGACAGACTC
>DATCSV010000133.1:0-3216 GCA_036568285.1 Flavipsychrobacter sp.
CCTTTCGTTTATTTGACGGAAGCAGCTGATGACATTTGCTACCGAATTATAGACATGGAAGATGCACACAGGTTGGGCATAGTAAGCATTGGAAAAATAAAAGAGCTGTTCCTGCCATTCTTCGAAAATTCAGGCACTTACCTGACAAGGGAATATGTGCAGGGCAAGCTGGATAAAATGAGCGACCCCAACAGGCAGGTAGAATATATACGTGCGGTATGGATTGGACTGATGACCGAAAAACTGGCGAAGGCTTTTGTAGCTAACGAAGCAGCCTTGCTGCAAGGCACACTGGAGCATGACCTGATGAAATGCCTGCCCGAAAAAGAGCAGGAGCTGATCAAAGCCATCAATGACTTTTCGTTCAGGTATATATACAATTACAAATCGGTAGTAGAGATAGAGTTGGCGGGTTATAATGTCATCGGCGGTTTGCTGAAGGAATTTGTACACGCCGTATTGTACCCTAATGAGAGTAAGTCGTTCAAGCTGCTGCAACTGGTTTCCAAGCAGTTCCCGATAAGTGGGGACAGGAAGAACCTGTTCAGCGATATACAATCGGTGGTCGATTTTATATCCGGCATGACCGACCTGTATGCCATAGATGTGTACCGAAAGATAACCGGCATCACCATACCAGAAATAAGATAAGATGCACCCAAAGGATTTAAAGATAGAAGACTATACATACGAATTACCGGACGAACGGGTTGCCAAATACCCGTTGGCGGAACGCGATGCGTCGAAACTGCTGGTATATAACAAAGGGCAGCTAACAGAGGATACCTACCGGAACATTGCACATCATATACCCGAAGGGACACTGATGGTATTCAACCGCACCAAAGTGGTGCAGGCAAGGCTGCTGTTTACAAAGGATACCGGCGGCGTGATAGAAGTGTTTTGCCTGGAGCCGCACGAGCAGTACAGCGATGTGCAGACCGCTATGTTGCAAACTCAGCGGGTATTGTGGAAGTGTATTGTAGGCGGTGCCAGCAAATGGAAACATGGACTGATATTGGAGCAGCGACATGATGGGTTGACACTTAAGGCTGCTATTGTGGACAGAGGGGAAGGTTATTTCACCATCGAACTGGTATGGGATACTGATATGAGTTTTGCTGAGGTGCTGCATGTAGCCGGAAAAGTACCACTGCCACCCTACCTGCACCGTGATGCCGAGGCAAGTGATGAAGAACGCTACCAGACGATATATGCCAAAGACAAGGGCAGTGTGGCAGCGCCTACTGCGGGGCTGCATTTTACCGAACGTATTATGGGCAGTCTGCACGAGAAACATATTGAAACAGCATTCGTGAACCTGCATGTAGGGGCGGGTACATTTATGCCGGTGAAGAGTGATACGATGCAGGGACATACTATGCATGCTGAGTGGATACATGTGGATGTAGATACCATACAGCAATTAATAGCTAGCCTGGACAAAGGCATATTAGCAGTGGGTACCACCACTATGCGCACATTGGAAAGCCTGTACTGGATAGGCGCCAAACTGCTGAACCATACAGTCCCTGATTTTGAGGGTTATGCTGTCAACCAGTGGGACCCCTATGAAATGGAGACAAATGCAGATACGGCAACAGCATTGCAGGCATTGGCAGATTACCTGCTGCAAAACAGACAAACATCGCTGGTGACGAAGACGCAGATATTAATAGCGCCGGGTTATAGAAATAAAGTGACACGGGGACTGGCTACCAATTTCCACCAGCCGCAGAGTACGCTGCTGTTGCTGGTAGCGTCTATGTTGGGCGATGACTGGCGGAAGTTATATGAATACGCATTGCAGCATGACTATCGTTTCCTGAGTTATGGAGACGGTTGCCTGCTGTGGCCACAGGTATAAAACAGGGTTTACCCTGAGGTTAAGAAATAGTTACATCTGCTGAATGCGTCATGTATTTAGTAGTTTCGCAAACGTAAAACAGTACAAGTGAATATACAGGAGTTTATTGCAGCGGCATTAGAGGAAGACATTAAAGGTGGAGACCATTCTACACTGGCATGCATAGCGCCGGACGTTCCGGGTAAGGCTGTGCTGAAGATCAAGGAGGATGGCATTATAGCCGGCATGGACCTCGCACAACGTATATTCAGGCACCTGCAGCCCGATGCGCAATTTGTGTTGCTGAAAAAAGACGGGGACAGGGTAACCAACGGAGAAACGGCATTTACGGTATTGGCGAAAGTGCATACGATACTACAGGCGGAGCGCCTGGCGCTCAACTGTATGCAGCGCATGAGCGGCATTGCTACGCTCACCAACGTATATGTAGAAAAGATAAAGAACTACAAAACCAAGATATTAGATACCCGTAAGACCACACCCTTATTCAGGTATTTTGAAAAAGAGGCTGTGCGTATAGGCGGCGGACACAATCACCGTATGGGGCTGTACGATATGATCATGCTGAAGGATAATCATATTGATTTTTGTGGCGGTATAGAGCAGGCGATAGATAGAACAAATGAATACCTGGAGGCAACAGGATACAACCTGAAGATAGAAATAGAAACGCGCAGCCTGGATGATGTAAAGCGTGTACTGGAACATGGTGGCGTCCACCGTATCATGCTGGATAATTACACGCCCGAACAATTAGCAGAAGCTGTACAACTGATAGATGGCAAATATGAGACAGAGGCATCGGGTGGCATTACATTAGATACCATAGAATCGTATGCGGCTACAGGGGTGGATTATATTTCTGTAGGCGCTATCATACACCATGCCGTGAGTATGGACCTCAGCCTCAAAGCGCAACTCTCATGAGTAAAAAGCACCTGGTTTTCATCATCAACCCTAAAAGCGGAACAGACCGCGAGAAGGCGATACAACAAGCCATAGACACTACACTTGACCAACAACAATTCACCTACGAAATACAGCATACAGAGTACGCTAAACATGGCACAAAGCTGGCCGCAGATGCCGCTGCCTCAGGAGCTTATGCTGTGGTAGCTGTAGGTGGAGATGGCTCGGTAAATGATATTGTAGCAGGACTGGCGGGCACAGATGCCGCTTTGGCTATCATACCCAAAGGCAGTGGCAATGGTATGGCACGTAGTATGAGCATCCCGCTAAAGGAACGAGAGGCCATAGAGGTTATCAACAGGGGCAACAGTATCATGATGGATCTCGGCTACGCCAATGACAGGCCATTCATCAGTAACGCGGGTGTGGCCTTTGATGCA
>DATCSV010000134.1:0-9164 GCA_036568285.1 Flavipsychrobacter sp.
ATGCTATATCAGATATGCCCTGGGCCGGAGACAGATTAGGTAAGCAGAGATTGCCCACAGCATACGCTTATAAAAAGTTACTGGAACAAAACGGGTGGATAGCCTTAGGAACTGATTTCCCTGTTGAGGCCATTAATCCCCTGGCTACATTTTATACAGCCATAGCCAGGAAAGATAGAGACGGCCATCCTGAAAAAGGCTTCCTGCCGGAGAATAAACTGAGCCGGAAAGAAGCGTTACTCGGCATGACCTATTGGGCAGCAAAAAGCGTGTTTTGGGAAAAAGAGAAAGGTAGCCTTGAACCGGGAAAAGATGCGGATATCATCATCCTTGATAAAGACATCATGACGATTCCCGAAAAAGGGCTACTAAATGTCAATATCATTTATACAATAGTGAAAGGTAAAACTGTGTATAAAAAAAACGGGAGCTGAATAACAGCCCCCGTTGAAAAACTATTCTTACTACCCGTTATTTAATAACCGTAAACTTCCGCACCGCACTTCTTGAATCATCAATATTCACAAGTACGAAGTAGGTTCCCGCAGGTAAAGATGAAGTCGGAATAGCATAGGTATCGTTAATAACATTTCTATGCGTAGTCTTCTTAATAGCTACACCGGTGGTGCTCACCACAGTATAGCTCACTTCGTCTGCTTTGCTATCCAGGTTCAGTGCTATGTTCACTACATCAGTTGCAGGATTTGGATACAAGCTTATGTCAATTGGGCTTGCATCTTCTACTTCCGCTACATCAACCGGGAACAGTGATAATTGCAGAGGGATTGTTGGAACCAGGCCTTTCTTCTGTTGAGAGAACCTGATAGAATCCTCCAGGAAGTAGTATGACTCAAAAGGGAAATGCTGCAATGGCGTAGTTAAGCCAATAATGTTGGTATAAGTGCCCTGGTACATTGGCGAATATGGTTCGCGAGTGTCTGCAGTGGCATGAGACCTTCCCCATGAACGTACAAAATAATTACTGATACCATCTACCGCCATAAATGTGCTTCTTGGTACTTCTATACTCACCCAGTACCAGCTGTTGGCTTTAGTAACAATTGGAGTGGTACCATTACTTGCGTCTTTTATTTCTACTCTATGTACCTGGCCGGAGGTATCTCCTGCAACAAACTTCTTCAGGCCCTGACCTACCAGGTTACATTCATCACCAATCATTATGCTGTCTCCGTTGGCGTCTACCCACTCCCATACCAGCACTATTGCATCATCGGTACCAGCCATGCTATTGTCCTCACCACTCTTAGAAAGAGAAAGTTGCACACTTTCAAAGATGTAATCAGCCTTCTCCATATACATCATATTACCCCATACGAAAGCTGAACTGTCTCCCAAACGATAACCCACACTGGACAAAGGCCTGTTGTTGGTGAAATCGTACCTGCCTTTAGAATAGATCCTGTCTGTAACATAAAAAGAGTAAGAAGCTTTGTTATCTCCTGAGAAATCGTCGTTCGGCAGTTCATAGAGAACATCGTAACGCCCGGTTGTCGTTGGCGCCAGGTTATACGCGATATCCATGAAAGGAGTCAGTATAGAATCGATTGGCGCAAAACTTGGGATAACAATTGAATCTGTGCGTACTACTGATGTAGAACCACCTGTCGGCGTCCAGCTCAAAGTAGCCTTCAATGTAATGTTAGTGGGTGTAGTAGTACCAAAGTTACCTATTACAGCAGCATTGAACCCTTTGTAAGGTACAGAAGTTGCATTCTTAACCTGGTTAAGGGGTATAGCGTATGCGTGCCACAGAGACAGGCCCCTGTCAACAAAACCAATGTCGTTGGTGTATCCGTTGCTCCAGCTGGTCATTGACATAGTGACATTACCACTAGCTAATGCAGCCTCTATTGCAGCACCGTCAACATCAGATACCATGATCACGGGTATAGTAACGTTTCCACCACGTGCACCTGCACCCATACCTACCGGCGGACCAGGTAAATGATTAACGATGATTACTGCAACTGCACCGGCGTTCTGGGCTTCTTCTGCCTTAGCGCCAAACTCGCAATTTCCCCTTTTGATCAGTGCGATATTTCCGGAAATAGCTGATGCATTTGTCAAAGTACCGCAAGCTTCGTAAGGGTCAGCCTTCACAATATTCACATTCAGGATTGGGTTGGCCAGACCTGCTATGGAACCACCACCCCATGCACTTGAGCCTGTACCATCATTTGCGATGGTATGTGTGACAGGACCTTCTAAAGATGATGGTGAGGATATTGAAACCCTTCCTCCTGCGTAATTAATGTAATAGTTATTCCTCGAAGGGTCTGTTGCATCACCCCACGCACCCATTTTCACCTGTGCAGAAGCAATAACAGGTAAACCTATCACCGCAACGAACAGTAATGATAAAAAGTTGAATTTCTTCATAGTATTCCCTTTTTGTGTTATACAATATATTAGTGTACCAAAATACAGAATATTTGGGTTCCAAACAAAAAGCAGAAGTAAATAACCGGATTGTTAAGTATTAAATGACAATTTCGGGATTAAATGCCCAGATCCCTGCTCAGTTCCAGCATTTTGTCTATTGGCTTTCTAGCGGCTATTCTAAGCTGTTCATCCATTGTGATCTCCGGCTGTTCGTATTTCATACAGAGATATAGCTTTTCAAGGGTGTTCAACTTCATGTGCGGGCAATCGTTGCAGGCACAGGCATTATCAGGTTGGGCCGGTATAAACGTCTTTGCCGGAGAAAGCTGCTGCATCTGGTGCAGAATACCGGTTTCCGTAGCCACAATAAAACTATTGGATTTGCTCTTCTTTGTGTAATTCAACATCTGGGTAGTAGACCCAATAAAATCTGCAACTCTTAATACAGACTCTTCACATTCGGGATGTGCAATCACCAATGCGTCTTTGTGCCTTTCCTTAAGTTTCGTAAGCTTTTCACTGGAGAAAATCTCGTGTACCATGCAAGCGCCATTCCACAAAAGCATATCTCGACCGGAAACTTTGTTGATGTAAGAGCCAAGGTTTTTGTCAGGCGCAAATATTATCTTCTGGTCCTGCGGCAGGCTTTCTACAATAGCCCTTGCATTGGACGAAGTACAAATAATATCACTAAGTGCCTTAATACCTGCAGAACAATTAATATATGATATCACCAGGTGATCGGGATGTTTCTCTTTGAATGCTTTGAATAATGCCGGTGGACAGCTGTCACTTAATGAACAACCCGCCTTCAGGTCCGGCAAGAGCACCTTCTTATCGGGATTAAGAATTTTGGCAGTTTCTGCCATGAAATGTACCCCTGCGAATACGATAATGTCGGCATCAGTCGCTTCCGCCTTCTGAGCTAATCCCAGGCTGTCGCCTATGTAATCTGCCACGTCTTGTATATCAGGTTCCTGGTAATAGTGCGCCAGCAGTATTGCGTTCTTTTCTTTTTTGAGGCGGTCTATTTCGGCGAAAAGATCAAGGGTTGGATCGATCTCAATATCCAGGTAACCTTTTTTTTCTAATTCTTCGGCGGACAATCCGGCGTTATCAACCATTCTAATAAAATATAAAAAAGCTTTTAAAAAATAGACTACTATTAAATAGGGCTGTGAATATGGGGGTACAATTATTTTTTACCTATTGCAAATATAAAGAACAGCATCCACACCCGCGTAATCCAATGATTATCCACATCATAATAGTCCGTTAAACCTACATTTCCCCAATAAAACGACTAATGTGGATTACAAACAGTGTTCAAAAGTTTGACTACGTGAATATCGTAGATGGCTGTGGAAAAATGAGGTTATCAACATAACAAAAAGATAATGTTGTATTAATATTTTGGATATACTGGATAAACCAGGGGGATAGCTAAGGTTTATACACCGGTTTTACCAACCGTTACTGAATAACTAATCAACAATTATATATTATTCTCTTAATAGGCCCCTTTCGCCCATAGTTTTCTATAAATAATGTATTAAAAAACCATGTTGTAGGCAAAATCACAATTTTTCATATAAATTTGCCGTCCTTACAATAAAAGTCAGAACCTATTATTATATGTCTGTAATACAGAAAATCAGGACGAAATACGCAAAACTCGCAGGTGGAGTTATTGCAGTGGCATTGGTAGCATTTATATTAATGGATGCACTTAGCAGCCGGAGCGGCAGCTTGTTTGGCGACGATACCAGCGTAGCTAAAGTAAATGGCGAGGAAATAGACTATATAGCCTATAGCCAGCGTACCAAAGACTACGAAACATTGTATGGTAGCCAGCAGGCTATCGACGATAACTTTCGCGCACAGATAAATGCTATGGCGCTGGAAGACCTGATAAAAGAAGAGCTGATAGAAGAAGAGGCTGAACAACTTGGCCTTACCGTTACAGAGGCTGAGAAAAAGGATATGATATATGGTAATGACCCGGATGCGGGTGTAAGAAATTACCAGGCCTTCCAAAACCCTGACACAAAAATGTTTGATCCGCAGTATGTGAAACTGTTTGAAGAACAAGTGGATCAGCTGGACCCAACAGGTAAGGCGCGCCAACACTGGGAAACATATAAAGCCTATATACTACGCAGCGCTCTCACGAAAAAATACAACACACTGTTCAACGCGGCGGTATATATGCCTAAGTTCCTCGTAGAGGCCAGGGCACAGCAGCAAGCTTCTATGGCTAATATAGATTATGTGGCACTCAACTACGATATGGTGGGCGATGAAGAAGTGAAACTGACTGATGATGACTATAAGAAATACATGAAAGAGCATAAGAATGAATACTACAACCAGGAAACTACACGTAGTATGGAATATGTTGCTTTCAATGTATTGCCTGCAGCAGAAGACACAGCCCGTGCGTTGGGTGTGCTGAATGAGATAAAAGAAGATTTTGCGAATGCAAAAGATGATGAGAGCTTCGTGAACAGGAATTCTGAAGAGTCTTTCAACGGCGCGTACCGTATGAAGTCCGATTTTCAGTCTATGTACGCCGACTCAGTATTCAACATGCCTGTTGGCTCAGTATTTGGCCCGGTGTACGAAGGCGAAGATTATAAGCTGATGAAAGTGCTGGATAAGAAGATGTACCCGGATAGTGTAAAATGCAGGCACATCCTGGTAAAAACAGCAGACAGGGGCCAGGCCGTACTTGCAGACAGTATAGCAAAACAAAGGATAGACAGCATTGCAGCTGCTATTAAAGGTGGTGCTTCATTTGCAGAAATGGTACAGAAGTACTCTGACGATCAGGGCAGCAAGGAAACAGGCGGAGAATACACATTCCCGTTTGCGCAGAAATCAGGCCTGGTAAAAGAGTTCAGTGATTTTATTTTTGAGAACAAACCCGGACAAACCACAACCGTAAAAGTGGAGAGCAACGGTTATTCAGGATACCACTATATAGAGATACTGAGCCATGGCGAATACAAACCAGCCATCAAGTTGGCTACAATATCCAAACCATTGTATGCAGGCGATGTAACTGAAAATGAAGTATACGCAAAGGCTACCGAATTTGCAGGTAGCAGTACATCAGCCGAAGCTTTCGACGAGGCGGTACAAAAGAACGGCTTACAAAAGCAGATAGCGGATAATATTAAAGTTTCAGATTTCACTATCTATGGCATAGGCCCGTCCAGGGATGTTATTAAATGGATGTACGAAGCTGAAACAGGAGATGTGTCGCCGGTTTTCCAGATGAACGGAAAATATGTAGTAGCTAAACTGACCGGTATCAGGAAAGAAGGTCTGATGGAGTTGGATACCGTACTGCGTGCTAACATTGAGCCAATGGTAAGGAACCAGAAAAAGGCTGAAATATTAGCTAAGAAATATAGCGACAAAAAATCACTGGCTGAAATCGCTGCCGCTGCGGCTTCGCAAGTCAACTCTATGGACTCTTTCAGGGGTAACAATTCATTCACCGCCGCCGCCGGTTATGTGCCTAAAGTGGTGGGGTATAGTTTTTATGATGGCCTTAAGCTCAACACATTGTCCAAACCCATACACGAGCAATCAGGTGTGTATTTTATCAATGTAAAAGCCAGGTACAAAATGCCTGAGCAAGATGCAACTTTTGCTGAACGCGAAAGGCAGATGATGGAAATGGAAGCGAAAAATAGTATTAACTCTGAAGTTACCAACCTGCTTAAGAGCAAGGCCAAGATCAAGTACAACCCGCAGAATTTCTAATATAAACTTGGGTTAACCATATATCAGTAAAAACAGTCGCACCCCGGTGCGGCTGTTTTCTTTTTAGAGTGGTGGTATCGTAACTTTGCAGTATGGATGCTATAGTGAACAAAGTGGCGGAAAGCGGAATTGTCACCATTGATTTGGCTAATTACCTGCCCGATGGCGATAATATAACCGCATTTGATATTAAGCCTTTCCTGTTCCGGGAGATGATATTGAAGGAAAAAGATTTTCGTGAATCGATGAAGACGCACGACTGGGAGCAGTATAAGGACAAGCATATAGCCATACATTGCTCTGCAGATGCTATAGTACCCGTATGGGCGTATATGCTCATAGCATCCTATCTGCAGCCGTTTGCGGCTTCTGTATACTTTGGTACAGTGGCCGAAGTATACAACAAGTTGACCGCCGAGAACATAAGTGCAATAGATATTACTGAATACACAGATAAGCGTGTAGTACTTAAAGGTTGTGGTGACAAAGAGGTGCCGGCAATAGCATATGTATTGGCTACAGAAAAGCTGAGGCCGGTGGTTAAATCGTTGATGTATGGAGAACCCTGTTCAACAGTGCCTATTTATAAGCAGCCAATCAAGAGGTAGGTTATACCACGAAAATATTGCCGGCTATTTTCTCAGAAAGCTGTAAGCTGTCGCCCTGCTTGTTGGTTACCCACACGCTTTTATCGTAAGGCATACGTTCCGTAATGGTCAACTCTGCTCCTATTTCCAGGTTGAACCGTTTCAACTGCTGAAGGAATGCAGTGGAGGTATCATTCACAGCCACAAAAACACATTTTACATTTTCAGGCATGTCGCTCAGTGGAATGGACTTACTGGCAGGCATGGCTCCGTCCTGCTTGGGTATCGGGTCGCCATGAGGGTCATATTCAGGAAAGCCCAGGAACTCATCCATGCGCTCTATTAGCTTTTGCGACTGGATATGCTCCAATTGCTCCGCCACTTCGTGAACTTCATCCCAGGAGAAATTGAGCTTATTGCAGAGGAAGGTTTCCCATAACCTGTGTTTGCGCAGTACGTTGAGCGCTATCTTGACGCCGGCATCGGTTAGCCTGACCTTTTTGTATTTTTCATAGTGTATCAGGGTCTTTTCTGATAGCTTTTTGAACATATCGGTCACAGTAGCCGGACGGGTCTGCATGCGCTCGGCTATCTCGTTTACTGATGCCTCTCCGCTTTCATTTCTGTCCTGTATGGAATAAATGGCCTTTATATAATTTTCTTCCGTGAACGTCAGTTCCTGCATGTGCCTAAATTAAGAAACTATCATGATATAGCCTTCTTTCTGTCGCGGATGGTCAGCTGGCCACGTCCTTTCGCCACGCATTCATACCACCCTCCAGGTTCATCAGGTTATTATAACCCAACGCTTCCAGCCTTTGTATGGCTATCGCACTTCGGATTCCTTTTTCGCAATACACCACCAGGGTTTCATCCTTTGCTATTTCATCCCTGCGGGCCATCAGTTCTCCAAGAGGTATATTGACGCCGCCGATATTATATGTTGCATGTTCCCACTCTTCCCGAACATCTATTAATAACATTTCTTTGGCTTTTGCACTCAAACTTTTCAATTCTGAAGGTGTTATACTTTTCATTATACCGCTATAGATAATCCTTAGCACAAAAGTAACACTATACTTCTTTATGAGTTTTATATTTGTGTCTAAACAATAAATGTATGTACAAGAAAAGTTTTTTACCGGTTTTAGCAGGCAGTATGTTATTCGTAGCCTGCAGCGATGCGCCCAAGGCAGACAATGCTGAAGTATCAGATGCGCAAAATGTGGAACAAACATCAGGAGTAGCTTACGAGGCTAATCTTTCTGAAAGTAAGATAGAGTGGGTAGGCACTAAGCCTGTTGGCCGCCACCATGGCACATTCCAGCTGAAAGATGGTGAACTGATAGTTTCCGGAGATGAGCTGGAAGGCGGGAGTTTTGTTATTGATGTGGCCAGCATCAAGCCGGACGACCAGGATGAAGAAGGTAACGCCAAACTACAGGGCCACCTGAAGAGCGAAGATTTTTTCCATGTCGAAAAATATCCTGAAAGTAAATTTGAGATAACTAGTATAACGGAAGGCGTGCAAAATACAGAAGACCTCGTAATGAAGGATGCCACGCATACTATTACGGGCAACCTGACAATGAAGGGCATTACTAAGAGTATTACATTCCCCGCCAAAGTATATAAAGAGGGAGATAAAATAATGGCCGACGCCAATTTCAACATTGACCGCACACAGTGGGACATTGTATACGGCAACGATCAGAGCCTGGGCGATAAATTCATCCGCCCCGAGGTAAACCTGCAGGTGCACCTGGTAGCAGACCGCAACCTCTAATCAACAACTATATTTTATTCAACATCCCGGCTGCTTTTGTAGCCGGGATGTTTTGTTTGTAGGAGTGTTATGGAACTTAAACTATGTAGCTGACCTGGAGACAGGTCGGACACATTCTATGGGACAATCAGAAAAGCTTTTGCGGTAGCTATGCCCAGCCAGTCCAATCCTCCCGCTTGGAAGTGGATACCTGCAACGAACGCTACAAGAGCGATAAGGATATAAGTCCTCCAACATGGATCTGGTTGGCTATACATATTCTGCTCCTTTATACAACGGTTACTTTTGAAAGCCCGGCTCCTAAACCTTTCAGTTCGGCATAGGTCAGCTTATCCATCTTCGCACCGTCAAAGCTGATGGTAGGGATGGCACGGTAAAATTTGTTTGTCAGTGCATAGGTTGGGCGGAAGGATACATTCCTGAGCGTCGCCCTATTGAATGTAGCATCGTTCAGCGCCGTCTTGTCGAACTTAACATTAATAAAGGTCTGCCCATCAAGGCATACATTTCGCATGTCGGCATACTTGAAATTCACCCCTTTGAAGATGCAGTTTTCAAATACCGTTTTCCGCAGGTCGGTTTTGCTTATTGTTACATCGGTCAGTTCCGCATCT
>DATCSV010000135.1:0-2353 GCA_036568285.1 Flavipsychrobacter sp.
TTCACTCTCTTATGGTTCACTTACCACCTATCAGCAATTTGATTTTCCGGGCGGGGCAAACGGCAAATCACATATTATCATCAATAGCCCGCTGAAGGTAACGGATAATATTGGTGGTTCTGCTGTGATTACCACAATTACAACAGGCTCCACCTCACCCGGTACTGTTTTCTATGATTTTGGTAAGATAGAATCAGTTTCGCTGCGTACCAAAGACCTGGCAGGTGGATTGAACGCCCTACAGACAACGACCTATAACTACGGCTCAAACTGGGCCGCTCTGAAAGGAAAACCAGAAAGTGAAACCGTATATAGTGATATAGACCCTACCGGAGCTAACAGTATCACTCGCAGCACAGAATATACCTATTATTCAAATGGTGATTTGCAGACAGTAACAACAGACCCCGGTACTCAGAACGAAAAAGTTACTACTTATACCTACGACTATCAATCCAGCAGTGACCCTTATGGTAATGTGACGCAAACGGACCTGAACGCTGTAGGCGTTGCAGGAGGGCCTATTACTAATATATATACATACACGGCAGACGGTAAGTTTCTTGCCTCAAAAGTAAATCCAGTAGGTTATACAACGACCTACAGCTATGGCAATCTTTCCGCGACATGGGGTAATATGTCGAGTTCAACAAATCATAAGGGGCTGCAAACACAATATACCTACGATGCTATAAACAGGCTTAGAGTAAAGAAGGATGTGTTTAGCAATATTGAGTCATACACTGATTACACCTGGGCTTCTTCATCATCTTATGCCGGATCACTTACAGGTGCGCACATTGTGGTTAGCGCAAGCAATTCTTACGATGCAAAACACAGCGCTAAAGTATTTGATATATATGGTAGGACACTGCGTGAAGTATCGCCCGGATTTAACTGGGGAGATATATACATTGACTATACCTATGGTACAAATGGCCAGGTAGCTACTGCAAGAGGCCCGTATAATAGCGGTAACCCTGCAATACCCACACCTACTACTACCTACACATATGATGACTATAACCGGGAAACACAGCGTAGCACAGACAACAATGGTGCGACTATACAAACCAGTTATACCGTTAATAATGGATTGTTACACACAACCGTTATTAACCAGGGTGCAAATACATGGAAAACCTCAGTTACTTGTGGCAAAACGCTCAGGAGCGTTATCAGTAGCGGAACGCCTAACCATACTATTGACTATACCTATCACGGCAATGGTGCAGTAGCGACAACAGTAGTGAACAGTGGTTCGGGTAGCGGAAAAACATTCACGAATCTTGTTGACGCGTACGGCAGGATAACTGACAAAACAGAACCCAATGCCGGCACCATCACCTATGCATACGATGCTTTGGACAGAGTGGTAACAGAAACACGCGCCAATGGTACAGCCTATCAATATGATTACGACTTACTGGGCAGGGTGTGGCAAAAACATATATCCGGCATGAGTCAGCCATACACTTACACTTACCAAAATGTGAATGGCTGGGGCAGTACCGGGGAATTAATGCAGCAAACTTCGCCAAACGGTCATGTTAAGGACTACACTTACGGTACCGAGGGCTGGCTGCATTCAATAATGGAGGATAATTTTTTTGAAACTATTTACTCTTATTATCCTAATGGCGATCTACGTCTTTATACCTTTGATAATGACCTGACTATAGAATACAACCAGTACGATTATGGTGTACCTATGAAGGCAACCCTGCTGAGTGGCTCTAATTTTACTGCTAACCAGAGACTTTGGGATGGTTGGGGGCTGAACGAATATGGCCAGCGAAAGGGAGCTTATTATTACGATGCATCTAATCAGCCTGGTTATGCTGACAGGCGTACTTATGATGTGCATGGACGATTTGAAAGACATGAGATGATTAATGTCAACCAGGCGAATCTCCTGATAGCAGATAACCTGTATTCATTTGACATACATACAGGCAACCTCGCGTGGCGTAAAGATGACTTACCCATGCGTGATAACACCGAGTACTTTACCTATGATAACCATTACGACCATTTGAAGACAGTATCACAATCGGTAAATGGAGGCCCAACTATTCAGGTATTAGGAATGGCATACGATGAGCATGGGAACATCAAAGAAAAAGACGATGTAGCTCCTGTATTAACACACCAGTGGAAATATGACGACTATGCACTGGAGACAGTCGAAATGCCCGGTGCGCCTCCTTTCCCGGCCAGTGTGGCAATACCACATTTCCGCCAGGATATTACATACACACCATTCGAGAAAGTAGAAAGGATGCGTGAGGATCAGAACAATGAAGTGTTTTTTACTTATGGAGCTGACGACCAGCGTGTACAGGCAACTTAT
>DATCSV010000136.1:0-3924 GCA_036568285.1 Flavipsychrobacter sp.
ATTTTGACACGGCAAAAGACGAACACTATATACCTGACCCGAATGACCCGGCAGGTTATGTGTATCATGTGAAAGACGGTGAAGAGTACTTCGCTGATAAAATAAAAATAGCTTACCGTGCAGCCGACTTTGGAGGTGTAAAATGGCTGAAATGTAGCGGCAGGTTTATGCGGCCCGACTTTGCGAATAACAACCCACACTATTTCATATTTGGCGTACAAGACGACAAGAATGAATATGTGGTATGGAAAGCCTGCAAAATAGACAATAAAATAGGATTGGCTGACAATAGCTGCCCGCATGCAGCCACAGGCGATTTTACATTGAAGCATGACGAATACGGCCTGTGGGGACAAGTGTACTTCTATGTAAAGATGCCTCGCGACCTGCAGGACGGCCAGGTCATTTCTTTAGATATCTGGAACACCGGCAAGGTGCAATTTTACCTGGATGATTTTAAGATAGAAGCATACCGATAACTGCCTACTGCAAAAACCTGGCTACAGCTCCGTATGGGTCAACAGATATTTCATATCGCTTGCCGTTAACAGGCTCAAGAGTATGGACATCATACACATGGTAAAACCCGTTGCGGCCGAAGCATGGGCCACTGTGGTGCGGGGGCGGGCCATTGCGGTCTTCGTTTCTGCTGAATACGTATAGGACATCACTCCTGTTATCAACGGCCAGGGTGTAAGGCTGGAAAAATTTTCCCGTTACCTTTTTCACAACGTCACCTGTGTTATAATTAATGACGTACACGCTACCCACCTCCAATGCCGATACAGTATCATTCATGCAACTGACAAACAGGAATGGTTCCGTTGTACTGAGCGCCATCTCCTGCGGGTTACCGCCTACGGGTATAACTTTCAGCAGTGTATCAGTGGCCGCATCCATCATACGTACTTCAGCAGTATTGGTGCAGGAAATGAAATATTTATTCTTGTCGGGGGATAGTACAATACGGTAGGGATCGGGTGTACCGGTGGCGGTTTGCTGTGTAGCCGGCTTGCCGTCGATGCTGACTACCGAAAAGCTGCCATCACTTTGTATTTTATAAATGCTGTTGCCAAATTGGCATGTGGCATAAAAAGCGTTACCGGGCATGGCTGCAAAACCACCTATAAAAGGTGTGTTCCTTCCCAGGTTGGAGATGATGCTCATATTCACTGCATCTATCAGCAGCAGGTCCTGCGTGTACCAGTTGCAGGCTATAAGACGTGTGCCATCATCGTTCAATTGTATAGCCTTTTGAAAAGCGCGCGGAGTTACTACCTCTGCTACTACGCTGTCGGTTCGGGTATCTATCTTCTGTATCAGCGCGGCATTCCAGAACGACACGTAGGCAAACCTCCCGTCGGCGGAGATAACTATGTTGTTCGGCTGCTCCCTCTCGTGGGTCTTCCCTACCTGGACATACCGCATTACCGTCTTCTTTTCTGCGTCGATTACGGCTACCAGGTCGCATCCTTGTTGCACGGTGTATATCTTCTGCCGCGTTGCTGCATCGCTGCTGAAAGGGATGTCGCCATCCTTTCCGGGTGCGCCTGCTGCTATCCAGTCCCTTAGTGTTTCATATTCTTCCCGGCTCAGTGGCGATTGGTTGTAGGGCATTACTGGCAGCGCAGTTGGCCCCAGTTCAGGAAAGGTATTAACGAAATACAGCAGCGAACTGTTATCGGTATTGTATGGTACTACTACCGCCCCATTGTTGCCGCCGTCAAACAAATACTGCCGGCTATCTAATCTCAAGCCACCCGCACCTGTATAACTGGCCTCGTTGTGACAGCCTGTTGTAGCGCACTTATCCACCAATATCCTCCGTATGCCTTCAGGGTAATTATCGTCGGCTATTGCCGCAGCCGCAGGCTGAACATGCTCGTGCCTGCACCCTGTAACAGTAAGCAGGAAAACAGCGAGTAGTGTATTTAAACATGATCTCAAGACCAGATAAAGTTAAGGCATCAGCCTTCAAAAACCACTTGTGCGTAAGCAGTTTCTCCCTGCATAGGCGGGCGCAGTTTGCGTATGGCAACCCTGATTTTTTGCGCAGCAGGAAATCCTTTTTTCAACTGCCTGTAAATGTGCACGATGAATTCCTCCAGCTTGCCGTACGGTTGCCCGAAGGCATCATCCACTGCACTGCGTATGATAGTATAATCTACAAAAGGTAACGAGTCGCTTTCTGTGGCATTGACAAATATGTCCACATCCACTTCAAAACGGTTATCCAGTTTTTGTTCTTCAGGATATAAACCCCTTGCGGCCGATATGGCTATTCCGTGCAACGATGTTGTCAGCATACTCCAAAAATACAAAGAGCCGTCGAATAGACGGCCCGGGTATTTCGATTGCGTGAAATTATTTAAACCTCATATTGATGGAATAAGGGTCAGGGGTCACTTCGTACCTTCTTCCGTTTAAAGGTGCTAACGTATTCAGGTCGTACACCTGGTAGTAGCCGTTACGTCCACCACAATCCGAGGTATGATGCGGGGCCGGGCCGTCAGACCGTACATTGCGGCTGGCAATGTAGAAAGTACCGTTCCTGTCGTCTACAGCTATACCGTGTGGTTGATAGAAAGTACCATCTATACGTTTTACCACCTCCAGTGTATTGTAGTTGATGACCAATACAGACCCCCTGAATAGAGACGAAACCTGTGAAACATCTTCCATACAGGTAACAAAAAGATACGGCTTCGTTACGGATGTAGCCACCTCCAGCGGCATGATACCTGTTGGTATCACTTTCAGCAGGCTGTCATTTGCCCTGTTCATCACCCGCACGTCGTTCGTATTCTGGCAGGTGAGAAAGTATTTTGAGTTGTCTGGCGACATGATGATCTCGTGCGGATCAGGCGTATTGGCACCCGGCGTAGTTTTAGACGGCATTCCGTCAATGGATATCTTCACGGGCGCTGTTCCCCTCACTACCTTGTACACCGTGTTGCCATATTGTGCGGTCACATAAAACGTGTCAAAAGTACTATTGGCAGCTATTCCGTGTGGCGACTCGAGGAAAGCCAGGTTGGCTTCCAGTTTCATGTCGGCTGTATTAATGATGACCAGACCGCCATTGGATGTGAGTTGCGATGCCACCAGCTTATCACCTGCTTCCGATACCTGTACGATATTAAAATTCAGCCCACCATTAATGAGTGATAAATCTGCCTGCCCTACTACCTTATCGGTGCGCATGTCAATTTTCTGTATCACGCTACCGGCTATGAAGCACACATAGGCATATTCACCCTTGCTGTCCGTTTGTATATAGTGCGGTGACTCGATGACATTGGGTGCCTGCCCCGTCTTTATATATCGCATGATCACTTTCTTCTCCGCATCTATTACTCCCACCAGGTCGCAACCCTGTTGCGCCAGGTAGGCCTTTTGCCGCGTAGCAGCGTTGGAGCCGAAAGGTATATTGCCGTTTTTATCGGGTGCACCGTCGGCTACCCATTTCTTGATTAAGTCATATTCCTCCTTGCTGAGCGGGGGCATGTTATAAGGCATGGTAGGCTTCACGCTAATGTTGTCGTACGAACCGGGATTGAGAAAATACAACAGTGAACTGTTCTCGGGACTGTATGGTACAGCAACAGCACCATTACTGCCTCCGTCAAACATGTATTGCCAGTCGTCCAGCCGCAGTCCGCCTGCTCCTGTATAGCTGGCTTCATTATGGCAACCTGCCGTAGCGCATTTGTTGACGATGATGTTCGCCACTTCCAGCGGATATTGTGTAGCGGCGGGGTCAATTCCGGTTTTGGGCATTATGCCCGGCTCATGTTTGCAGGAGGTAATTGCGAGAAAACTACCGAGCAAACAGCAACTTAATCTGTTTAGGTTCATACGTATTAAAAATAAGGAATTTCGCGTTATTGTTTTTTTATAGACAGGCCGTGCATTTTTTAAGTT
>DATCSV010000137.1:0-9062 GCA_036568285.1 Flavipsychrobacter sp.
CCGAAAAAAAACACACCTATACTAAAATACACTCGACCTAAAACTACAGAGTCTGAGGACCTATCAAGTATTAAAATTTATCCAAATCCTGTAAATGATGTTTTACATGTATCATTCGTCCTAGACTTCGGTATGATTGGCACTTCGCTGTCGGGCATGACCTTTATATCTGTACCAGGTACAGTAGGAGCTGCCGGATTCTCTTATTTCCAGGTAGTGATCGGCTACTGGCTGGGCTATTTCGCGGTAGCATTTATCCTGCTACCTATCTATTACAAAATGCAGCTCACCTCTATATATAGTTATCTCGACCATAGATTAGGTACTGCATCTTACAAGACCGGCGCACTTTTCTTTATCCTTTCCCGCACGCTGGGGGCTACGCTCAGGCTGTACCTTGTTATTAAGGTATTGGAATTCTTTGTACTGAAAGACCTGGGTATTTCATTCGAATTTACCGCAGTACTCATACTCGTACTGATATTATTGTACACCTATAGAGGCGGTGTAAAGACAATCGTATGGACAGACACCCTGCAAACCACCTTTATGATATTGGCACTGCTGGTGTGTGTGGGTTATATTATGAACCAACTTGGACTGAGCCTATCCGGCACATGGGAAGCTATGACCGCCAAAGGCTATACCAAAATGGTGAACACCGATATTATGTCGGCCGGTAGTTTCTGGAAGAGCGTCTTGGGCGGTGCGTTCATCACGATAGGCATGACAGGGCTGGACCAGGAAATGATGCAGAAGAACATTAGTGTGAGCAACCTGAAAGACTCGCAGAAGAACATGGTTACCTTCTGCTTTATACTACTGGTGGCCAATTTCATTTTCTTACTTCTGGGTGGCTTACTATACCTGTACGCAGATGCACAAGGTATCACCGCCGTGGGCGATGATATTTTCCCTTATATAGCCCTGAAGAGCGGCCTGCCGTTCATTATCACCGTTTGCTTTATGATAGGGCTGATATCGGCACTGTTCCCCAGTGCCGATGGGGCACTCACTGCACTTACTTCTTCTTACTGTATAGATATACTGGGTATGAAACGCCGCAATGACTGGAGCGAGGAAAGAAAGAAGCGTGTACGCCTGGTGGTACACAATACATTTGCCGTAGTGTTCCTGGGTTGCATCTTCTTCTTCCGCGAGGTAGATAATGGCTCGCTGATCACCACCCTGCTGGCCGTAGCCGGATATACTTATGGGCCGCTGCTGGCGCTCTTTGCTTTCGGCATTCTTACTCAACGGAACGTCAATAACAAATTTGTACCGATAATATGTATTGCAGCGCCAATCCTTTCTTATTTCATAAAGGAGCATGATGCGACATTGCTGGGTGGTTACAGAATCGGTTTAGAACTGTTGCTTATCAACGCTATCATAGCCTTCTTTTTCCTGTGGCTTTTCTCATCGAAACCAGCCGTTGAAGTCTCTGAATAGTTCTGTAATTTTGTGCAGACAGACAGTTTTTTCATCCCAAAACAGGGCTTTTCATGGAGCATTCTCTGCATTCACTAAACATTAACAATTACATAGAAAACTATACATCGCCCGAAGATCAGGTTTTAGCGAAGCTCAACAGAGAAACAAATTTGAAAATCGCATTGCCGGTGATGTTATCAGGGCACCTGCAAGGCGCTGTATTACAGGCTTTTAGCCATATGCTTCGTCCGCGGCGAATTTTAGAGATAGGAACGTACACCGGTTACTCGGCAATTTGTCTTGCGAAAGGATTAGCTGAAGACGGACATCTGCACACCATCGATATCAACGAGGAGTTGCAAGACATGTGTTTTCGTTATATTTGTGAAGCAGGATTAGAGGGAAAAATCACGCAACATATAGGTAAAGCAGAGGAAATAATACCGCAACTGGACGAAGTGTTCGATATGGTATTCATTGACGCAGACAAGGTAAACTACAACCGTTATTACGACCAGGTATTTGACAAGGTACGCATAGGCGGTTTTATACTGGCTGATAATGTTCTGTACGATGGCGAAGTAGTACTGCCACCGGAGGAACAGAGCAAAAACGCGAAAGCGATACATGCCTACAACGAAAAGCTGCGCAATGACCCGAGAATAGAACATGTACTCCTGCCCGTGAGGGACGGCATTATGATTGCAAGAAAAACAAAAGAATAAAAACACAAAAAAACACTGGTGTATGAAACAAATGTTCGTAGTATTTGCCGCAATGATACTGGCATGTACGATAAACACAAATGCACAAAACCTGAAAAAAAATAACGTTCAGGATTACATTGAACGTTACCGCGGCCTCGCCATGGCTGAACAACAACGCACCGGGATACCTGCAGCCATAAAGCTGGCCCAGGGCCTGCATGAAACAGGCGCCGGTACCAGCAAGTTAGTAACCGAGGCAAACAACCACTTCGGGTTGAAATGTAAATCGGACTGGAGGGGACAAACTATACAGCATACCGACGACCGGCGCAATGAATGTTTCCGTAAATACAACCTTGATTTTGAATCTTTCCAGGACCATTCAAATTACCTCAGGTCTAATCCACGTTATGCACAGTTATTCCAGTTATCAGTAACTGATTATGCTGCATGGGCTTTCGGCCTAAGCAAGGCTGGTTACGCTACCAATCCACAATACGCACAATTATTAATAAAGCTTATCGAAGAATATAAATTACAGGAATTCACTTATGCTGCTATGGGCAGTAACGGTGTAAGTTCTGACAACGTAGCAGCCGCCCCCGCAGATGACAACAGACGTAGGCGCAACGATAACTATAACGAACCCGTACAACAGCAGCAACCTGCTTATAATAACTACCATGCGCAAAACAATACCGGTGGTTATAGTAACAGCAATGCATCTGCATATACCCCGCCTGCTAATAATTATGGGACTACGCAACCGATAAATAATACTCCCCCGGAAAGGATATCCAAGTATATAGATACACGCCCTAACGAAAGGCAGACAGTAGTACGCTCCCGTCAGAACGGGCGTACGGTAGAAGAGCGTGTAGACAATACACCCCAAACCGTTGTGAAGATCAACAACCTGCGCGCCGTGTACGGCAAGGCCGGTGATATGCCACTGCAGTATGCAGTACGCAATGGTGTACGTTATGAGAAATTCCTGGAGATGAATGACCTGGAAGAAAAGCCATTGCCTACAGACATGCCGTTGTACCTGGAGCGTAAACATTTTTGGGGCATCAGGCCTATGCACCTGGTGAAGCCTGGTGAAACTATGCTGGTAATAGCGCAAAAGGAAGGTATACAGTTGAAATACCTGCGCGACCTGAACTATATGGAACCCGGCGAAGAGCCGATGCCCGGCATTACCCTGGAACTACAGGCACAAGCCGGCAGCAAACCTGCCACACGCCCACACACGCCGGAGGATGATGGTAACTTTGCACAGAACAACAGTTACGCAAACAACAGCTACAACAATAATGAGAATTATGATGGCTACGGGGAAGACCCGGATATAAACAACCCACGCTATTACGACCCAAGTGCTGCCAGCCAGGCTCCACCCACACGCACATTCCCCAAAAACCCCGCACCCATTGTGCATGAAGAAAAAACAATATTTGAAAAAATAAAAGAAGCAAGGGAAATACGCAGGAAAGAAAAGGAAATACAAGCTGCAATAGAGCAACAAAAGGCACAACAGCAGCCTGAAGCACAACGCCCCGCGGCCGCTGTTGCCGGGCAGGAGGATGCCAGCAAATTCCTGCCGCAGACAACCGCTCCTGTACAGAATACCCCCGCTTATTCGCAGCAGGCGCCGGCAGGTAATAGTACCGACACAAGGAATAACTTCAAGCCGAACCCGGCTTCGCAGTATTATAATAACAACACTCCTGCACAAGTGAAGACAGAGCAATCTGCCAGGCAGGAGACACCCGCCTATACCAACAATACATATCAGCAACCACAGCAGGCCACCTACCAGCAACCGCAGCAGAATACCTACCAGCAACCGCAACAGCAGTATGCTACCGGTAGTTATGTGAAGCCTAATCCTGCTGCAGAGGTAGAAGAAGAAGAGCCCTCCAGGCGCGAACGCAGGAGAAACAGGAAAGATAAAGATGACGACGATAATGCTGTACAGCAAACCGTGGCTGCACCAGCCCAACCTGCCAGGCCTAAAACAGAATTGGATGCGCTTAAAGAACAGTTTGATAACGTGATATATGCAGGTGAGGGCAACAACAGGCAACAATCTTACCAACAACAACCCCAACAAAGACAACAGAGCTACCAACAACAGCAGGGGTATGCGCAGCAGCCGCAGCAAAGGCAACAGTCTTATCAGCAGCCGCAACAGAACGCTTACCAACAGCAGCAGCCTGCCTACAATCAACAGCCGGCGTACGGACAGCAACAACAGCAGGGGTATGCACAACAACCGCAACAATACGGACAGCAACAAAACGGTTATTCGCAGCAGTCTTACCAGCAACAGAGCTATGGCCAACAGCCGCAACAAAACAACGCACCGCGCCAGCAGTTGGAGCCCGGTAAGTATTATACCGTGAAGAAAGGCGACACAGCGTATACAATTGCAAAAAAGAACGGTATCACCATACGCCAGTTGATGGATTGGAACGGGCTGGATTTCGATGCCATACAGGAGGGACAACAGCTACGGGTGAAGCCTTAATTAAGTATGCAAAGTGTAGTCATTGACAATAAGAGATTTGAACTGTTTATAAGCAGCGCAACAATTGCGCAGAAGATAAGCGAAACAGGCAAACTGATTGCAGAGGAATACGGGAGTAAGAATCCTGTGTTCCTCTGTGTGTTGAATGGGGCCTATGTTTTTGCCGCCGACCTGTTGAGACAGGTAGATGTTCCGGGAGAAGTGTGTTTTATCAAGCTGAGTTCTTATGAGGATATGCGCTCTACCGGCGAGGTCCAGACAGTTATCGGCCTGAATGCTGATCTGCAGGGCCGGCATGTAGTAGTGATAGAAGATATCATTGATACCGGGAAAACCATACAGGAACTGCTCCCGCTTATTGCAGAAAAGGCTCCTGCTTCAGTAAGGCTGGCTTGCCTCTTGTCTAAACCAGAGGCACGCACACACGAAGTGAACATTGATTATAATTGCTTCGAAATACCTGATAAATTTGTGATAGGGTACGGGCTCGATTGTAATGGCTTAGGCAGGAATCTGCCGGATATCTACGCCCTGGCTGAATAATAGCAGGATCAATCAGCTAAAAGCTTTACAGTTTCATCCATCAACCTTTTTTTGCTGATGGGCACCACTCCCACTTCTTCGCATACCAATCCGCCAGCTATATTCGATATTTTGGCCATCAGAGCAGGGTCTTTGGTAAGAGCATATATTATTGAGGCTGTGGCAATGACCGTATCTCCCGCTCCCGACACATCAGCTATTGTGCGCAGGTGCGACGGAACCACTTCAGAACTCGAGTTGCCATAGTATACACCCTTCTCCGACAGCGTGACAAATGTGATATCATGGTTAAGTTCAGCTTTCAATTCCTTATGTACTTTATCCATCGAAACTTTGTTGATGGTATCCAACGGAATGTTTAGTCCTTCTCTTACTTCCTTCAGGTTAGGTTTAAAGATAGTTACACCCTTATAGGCCAGGAAGTTATCTTTTTTAGGGTCTACAGCTACTACCATCCCTATTTCGCGGCAGTGCGCTATGGTGCGTGCAATGATATTCTCTTTCAACACGCCCTTATTGTAGTCTTCAAATATGAGCACATCGGGCTTGTGTATCTGCAGGTATTTCAGGAGTCTTTCCAGGAAAGGATGTTCGTCTTTTGTGCTCAGCTCTTCTCCCATTTCATCATCCATACGCAGCATATGCTGGCTGCGGCTCATCACCCTCGTTTTGGTGGTAGTAATGCGTTCGCTGCTCAACATCACCAGGCTGGTGTCTATCCCCTCATGTCCGGCCATATCGCATAGTATATGCCCTTCGTGGTCGTTGCCCACCACGCTGGCCAGCGTTACCTTTGCCCCCAGCGCCTTGCAATTCATAGCCACGTTAGCGGCACCACCCATACGGGCTTCACGCTTTTTCAATTTTACAACAGGTACAGGGGCTTCGGGCGATATCCTGTCTACCTCGCCCCACCAATAGTTGTCCAGCATCACATCGCCCACCACTACTACATGCAGCCGGTTGATATTTTTGAACAGTTTTGTCAGTTCTTCTTTCTTCATTCAGCTTTTAGTCCACGCTTTTTCAGATAATAATATATGGGTATACCTATCAGTACAATTATCAATCCGGGCCAGGTATATGCAGGTTTGTAGAACAGTAGTACCACACATATAGCAGATGCCAGCAGTATGTACAGGAAAGGTATTACCGGGTAACCAAATGCCTTGTAAGGACGGGGCATGTCCGGCTGTGTCTTACGTAGTTTGAATATACCTGCGATGGTCAGTATGTAAAACAACAGTACTGTAAACACAATAAAGTCCAGCAGGTCGCCATACTTGCCGCTCAGGCACAGCAGAGATGCCCATATGCATTGCATCCACAACGCGCGGGCGGGTACACCTTTGTTGTTTAGCCTGCCTGCAGCAGGTAAGAACAAACCATCCTTGGCCATGGTATAGTATACCCTGGCACCTGAGAGTATCAGCCCGTTGTTGCAACCGAAAGTGGACACCATGATCAACCCGGCAATCATTCCGGTACCCATGGCACCGAATATTTTAGCCGCAGCAGCCACAGCCACTCTGTCAGATGGGGCGTTGGCTATTTCGGAAATGGTAAGGGTATTCAGGTACATCAGGTTCATACTTACATAAAGTATCGTTACCACTACAGTGCCAATAAAGAGGCTTAAACCGATATTACGTTCAGGTTTTTTGATTTCACCGGCTATAAAAGTTACATTGTTCCAGGCGTCACTGGAAAACAATGCTCCCACCATAGCTGCACCTATACCGGCCATCAATGCCATACCGCCGAGGCTTTCGTGCGATATGGAGTCTCCGGAGAAGGTCAGTTTCTTTGCAAACCAGGGGTCGCTCCAGTTTTGTGTCCAGGCATCGCCTTCTGTAAACATGAGCAGCCCGAAAATGATAAGCCCTATCAATGCAGCCACCTTGGCGAAAGTGAAAAAGAACTGTATCCACTTGCCATTTTCCACTCCCCGGCTGTTGATATAAGTAAGCAGTACGATAACGGCGATGCCCAGTAGTTGTGCCGCTGTTATATTAAAGCCATCGGCCCCGCCTATTAATATGTTTGCTTCTCCCAGGGAAGGTATGAAGTAGCCTGTAAATTTCGCAAAGGCAACACCCACTGCTGCTATTGTGCCTGTTTGTATCACAGCGAAAAAGGCCCAACCGTAGAGGAAACCATACAGCCTGCCAAATGCCTCCCGAAGGTACACGTATTGGCCACCGGCTTTTGGATACATGCCGCTCAACTCGCCATAGCTAAGTGCGGCAGATAATGTGATGAAACCGGACAACAGCCAGACTACAATCAGCCAGCCGGCGCTGCCTACATTACGTGCTATATCGGCACTTACTATGAAAATACCCGAGCCTATCATTGACCCGATTACCAGTAGGGCTCCGTCCAACAGGCTCAGCGACCTGTGAAAAGATTCTTGTTTATTTTCCAAAGCAGTGGTTTTGCATGAAACGGCCGTGCTTAAGCAGAATTTCTACACATAATACCATCGACCACGTTCACCCTATTCTGCTATCTCCGGGGCTCCATCTTGATAGTTGACAAATAATAATATCAGACGAAAAATACTATTTATTTTTCTTCTTTGCCTCTTTATTCTCTTTTGAGGCTTCATCCTTGTACAGCTCATTCATGCCGGCTACTACATCGGCAGTAATATCCAGTTGGTCGTTAGCCAGCATGATAAAACCTAAAGCTTTACTATGGGAAAGGATATAGTCGTAATGCTTATCCTTATTGTAATCTTTCAGGAATTCGTCCAGCCTTCTTTGCAGGTCTTTATTGAATTCGTCCTGCTCTGCCAGTAGTTTTTCAGTCAGGGTGGCCTCCCTTGCTTCCAGGCTTTGCTTCATCTGTAGCAGGCGCTTGGAAGTTGACTCATATTCTGCCTGGGTAAGCGTACCGGCCTGGGCTTTGCGCTCTGCCGCCAGGTAGTCCTGCTGAAACTGCCTTTGCGAGCGCTCCAGCTCATCACTCATGCCTTTTTTGCGTTCTTCAAAATCCTTTCTTTTCGTTTTCAGGTATTCGTACTGCGCCTCCAGGGTATCGATATTCACATAGGCTATACGTGCTGCCGATATCGTTTGGTCCTGATTGTTTACAGCAGCCTTGTCAGAAGCAGGCGCTCTTTCAGCCAACCTTAAACCAAATAATGCCAGTACCCCCACCAGGGCCAATGTGCTGAAAAGTATTGCCAGGTTCTTCATGTGTATGTATAAATTATTTTGTGGTTAAAAACAGTCAACAAAAGTAATATCTTATAGTTTGCCTGTGTATAATTGTTTCTTAAAACTTTAGCCGGGGCTAAAATATTGTACTGAAAAGGCTGCCCGAGAGCAGCCTTTTGTTATATCTACATCTTTTTGCCTGCGTGTGTTACTCCAGCTTGAAGTTAACCGGCAGTGTATAATAAACTTTTACAGGACGTCCGTTCTGCTTACCAGGTTTCCAGGCCGGCATAGTTTTTACTACACGCATGGCCTCTTCCTCCAGTCCGCCACCTAAACGGCGACCACCGGCCACCTGAACACCTGATATGGAACCATCTTCGTTTACCACGAACTTGATGGCCACCCTGCCTGAGATCCCGTTTTCTTTAGCCGCAGGCGGGTATTTGATGTTCTTGGCCAGGTATGCATTTACGCTATATCCCGGGTCGGGCATCTGCTCTACATAAGTAAATACTTCGGGAGCTTTCTGCTCTACCACACCAGTACCGGGGCCCGGATCTACTATGCCGGGGTCTAATGCATTGGGGTCGCCCTCAATGTCCTTTAAACCTGCGCTTGCATCCTTCAGTTCTTCCTGTTCCGGTGGTACCTCCTCCTCTGCCACTTCTTCATCCTTCT
>DATCSV010000138.1:0-8941 GCA_036568285.1 Flavipsychrobacter sp.
TCATATAGACGACCCGACACGTAAAAATACTATCGTTACCTCTTTCAACAGGAACTTTGCCAAGCGCAACGACGGCCTGGCTTCTACACACGCTTTTGTAGCCTCTCCCGAGATCGTTACCGCGTTTGCCATATCGGGCAAGCTGGGCTTCAATCCGCTGAAAGATAAGCTGATAAATGATAAAGGCGAAGAAGTAATGCTGGCAGAGCCCAAAGGGCTGGAACTGCCGACAAAGGGCTTTGCAGTGGAAGATGCAGGATACCAGGCACCGGCAGCAGATGGCAGCCATGTGCAGGTAGTTGTTAATCCTGAAAGCAAGCGTCTGCAACTGCTGACACCATTTGCACCCTGGGAAGGCATAAACCTGCAGGGATTAAGGTTGCTGATAAAGGCCTTTGGTAAATGTACTACCGACCACATATCAATGGCGGGCCCATGGCTGAAGTTCAGGGGGCACCTGGATAATATCTCTGACAACATGCTGATAGGCGCTATTAATGCCTTCAACATGGAGACCAACAAGGTGAAGAACCAGTTGACAGGAGAATATGATACTGTGCCCGGCGTACAACGCCACTACAAGGCACATGGCGTAGGCAGCATAGTAGTAGGCGACGAGAACTATGGTGAGGGCAGCAGCCGCGAACATGCGGCGATGGAGCCGCGCCACCTGGGGGTAAGGGCTATACTGGTGAAGAGCTTTGCACGCATACACGAAACCAACCTGAAAAAGCAGGGTATGCTGGCACTGACCTTTGACAACAAAGCAGACTACGATAAGATAAAAGAAGACGATATCATTGACATCGTAGGCCTGGACACGTTCGCTCCCGGTACGCCGCTTACCGTAGTATTGCACCATATAGACGAAAGCAAGCACGAAATAAAAGTGAACCACACCTACAATGAACAACAGATAGAGTGGTTCAAAGCAGGCGGTGCGCTTAACGTTATCCGTTCTGAATTTGCTAAATAAGTTCAAAGACTGTACAAACAAAGAAGCCACCTGTAAGGGTGGCTTCTTTATTTCTGTTGATGTGTACTATCCACCCATCAAATCCCTGATGGCCACGGACGCCACGCAGGCGCCGAAAGTAGCGGGCAGGTAGGAAATAGTTCCATATGCCGATTTTTTATAGTTGCTGCCATCAGTCAGCATCAGCGATTCCTTAATAGGTTCTTCCGGCGAAAAAACTACTTTCAGGCCTTTGCTTATACCGGCGGTTTTCAAATTCTTGCGTATCTGCTGTGCAAAGGGACAGTTGTAAGTTTTAGATATATCCACTACCTGCAGTTGTGTTGGGTCCAGCTTGGCACCCGCCCCCATTGAGCTGACTATCTTCAGCCCTTTGTCCATTGCAGCTTTGATAAAGGTGAGCTTGGGCGTAATACTGTCTATCGCGTCTATCACGTAGTCGTACTGTGTATCCAGCACCTCTTCCACCTTCTCCGGTGTAATGAACTCCCGGATGCTGCGCAACTGCAACTCGGGATTGATGGCCTGCAGCCGTTCAGCCATGATATCGGCCTTGGATTGCCCGTGCGTAGTAGCCAGGGCAGGCAATTGCCGGTTCCGGTTGCTGGGGTCTACCACGTCGCCATCTACAATGGTCATGCGCCCTACCCCTGCGCGTGCTACGAACTCTGCTGCAAAGGACCCGACGCCGCCCATGCCCACCACCAGCACATGTGCGTCGATGAGCCTGTCCAGCTTTTCCTTACCAATCAATAGTTCTGTACGCGATAACCAACTTCTGTCCTTCATATTGTAAATACCCTGCGGAAATTATTTTGAACCTGCAAAATAAGGGCATCTTCTCCAGTTTTCTGCAAAGAGGCGGCAGCAGTATACATCTCATCTATTTCGACGGGGGCGTCGTCCGTTTCCAGGAAAAACCTGTCGTGCGGTATAGCTATAATAGCTTTGGCGGCATTGCTATCCTCTTTCAACAATGCGGCGCCGAATGACAGGTAATAACCTGCGTCAACCAGTCGCTGAGCCAGTTGAGTATTCTTGTTGAATCCATGAAAAATGACCGGAACAGTTACCTGTTGCTGCCGGAGGACAGCCAGCACTTCTTCATAGGCCTTTACGCAATGTATAATGAGCGGCTTTTTTAGTTTGTTTGCCAGCTGCACCTGTGCCTCGAAGGCGCGAACCTGCATATCCCAGTCTGTATCGGTCAGTTTGTCCAATCCGCACTCGCCAATGGCCAATACATTTGACGTGCCGGCATATTCAGCCAGTTCCTCCAGTTGGGCATTCAGCTTTTCGTGTTCTATATACCATGGGTGTATGCCTGCAGAGCAGGGAACGCCATCATGCACCGCAGCAAAGCCCGTATGCCTGTTGATAATGGATAAAGAGGCTATTGTGGACTCTCTATGCGTATGTATGTCTATAAAACCTTCCAAATGCCACGAATATATTAATAGTATAACAATGCAGTCTTGTATTCTTTATGCATATTTTACTATTTTTACATTGCTATACATGAAGCCGTTATACGATATAAAGAATTTTATTGAATGGAAAGCCTTTGGCGTATGCGCCGCTATTGGCGACAGGCTGGGTGTAGCCTCATCGCGCATCAGGCTGTGGTTTATCTATATATCGTTCCTCACCCTGGGCTCTCCCATTATCGTGTACATGGTACTCGCCTTCTGGATGAACATAAAGCGCTACATGCTTATGGGCCGCAGGAACCCGTTCAAGTGGTTGTAAAAAAGGGCGAAACAGCCTGAGCTGCCCCACCCTAAAAACCACACTATTACACTCTACACTTTCATTTATCCCTGCTTAACTAACTGTATCTCAGCATTTATCCTTACGTCGTCGCTTACTACTACATTGCCTGCCTCAGTTACTGCATCCCATGTGAGGCCAAACTCCTTACGGCTGATTTTTCCATTCAGTGTAAAACCTGCCTTTGTTTGACCATAAGGGTCTTGAGCGATGCCACCATATTCTACCTTTAGTTGTACAGGTTTTGTATTGCCGCGAATAGTAAGATCGCCATGCAGGGTGTACTCATCGCCGCTACCTGTCAGCTTACCGTTGGCAAAAGTCATTTTAGGGTGATTATCTGCGTCAAAGAAATCAGCCGATTTCAGGTGCCCATCCCTTTGTTCGCTGTTGGTATCTATCG
Source organism: Flavipsychrobacter sp. (assembly GCA_036568285.1). GTDB lineage: Bacteria > Bacteroidota > Bacteroidia > Chitinophagales > Chitinophagaceae > UBA5543. The sequence continues at coordinate 3,150 of DATCSV010000138.1, forward strand.
AATTTATATCTGCGCTGAAGCTGATGTCTCCTGTTGTGAAATCTTCGCCATCAGTTGTTGCCGATGCATCAAAGCTTTTGAAATAGCCTGTAACGGTGGTTATCATGAGGTGTTTCACCTTAAATTGAATTTCGCTGTGCGAGGGGTCTAATACCCATTTTGTCTGTGCCATAGTATGTTCTTTTTATATCAATGTAGGTACAAAGGTAGTCAATTGATGTTGATACATGAATAATAAAAAGACATGTCAACATTGCTTATAGTTATAACTACAGTCATTCAGTATTGTTTGGGGGCTTGTTAAAAAGTCCGGCTTGCTGGTTAAAACCGTTTTGGTTAGCGGTTGGTTAACAAGCTGTAAATCCATAGTTAAGTGAACACATATTTTCCACCGGATCGGTGTACAGCCAGCATATTTGCACTATCGGAACTAATATCTCCGGCAAACAAACAGACAAATGAAAAAGATCACACTAGCAATATTGCTGTTAACAACGATAACCGGGACTGCCATGGCCCAGGGCGAAAACCGCGACGCCGCGGCATCCCAGTCGGCCAGACTGGTGATGAGCAATGCAATAGATATCACCTTTGCGGCTACCAGCAGCACAAACGGCGGTACCGTTGCACTGGTGTTCAGCAATGTGAACGACTACGCCAATGGTGTTAATTCAGATCCCTACCAATTAAAAGTACGGTCAAACAAACGCTTCAGGGTGCAGGTTAAGACCAGCTCTTCGAGGTTTACCTACAGCGGTAATACAACCCCCGCACCAAGAATGAACGTGAGTAATATCCTGTTTCTAAAACTGACCAACAACAATACGGGTGGCAGCGCAAGCAGCAGTTTTAACAACAAATTCCGGTCGCTTTCCTCCTCAAATCAAACACTGATCAGCAATGCGACCGCCGGCGGGAACAATACTTTCAATGTAGAATACCGTGCTAACCCGGGATATAACTTCCCTGCAGGCAACTATTCGGTAAACGTAATTTATACTGCCACACAGCAATAATTAACACTTAGCGTAACTGATTAAAGTACAGGCAATTGCCTGTACTTTTTCATTTCAGATATTGTTATACGGCTGTTAACAGTGTGTCAACTGTACGTTAACCGGGCCTGTTTTCTTGTCCTCCCATCCGCCGGGCTGCATATTTGCACTATCAATGGCCGTAGGGATGACGGCACTAAAAAGGAAAGAGATGAAAAAGATTTTATTACTAATTACCGTTTTAGCGGTCTCAAACACAGTGGCAGTAGCACAGTCTAACGAGCTGTCTACTGCAACACAATCAGCAAAACTGGTAATGAGCAATGCCATAGATGTAACCTTTAACAGCAACGGTGCAAATGAGGGTGAAGTGGTAAACCTAGCCTTCAACAACGTAACAGACTACGCCAACGGTGTAGAATCCACGCCGATAGAGTTGAAAGTCCGCTCCAACAAAAAATTCCACGTATGGGCCAAGGCTAGTTCTAACAGGTTTACCTACAGCGGCCCGGAGAGCAACGACCCTAAGATGAAAGTAAACAAGCTGAAGATAAAAGTAGTAAGCAATAACACCGGCGGCTCTGTACCCAACGGAGTAGATAACAAGTACTCCAATATGTCAAGAAGTAACAAAAAGCTCATCAACAATGGTACTGCTGGTGGTGATAACACCTTCGCCATACAATACAAAGCTGACCCGGGCTATGAATTTCCCGCAGGTACTTATTCCGTAGATATTATTTATACTGCTACGCAGCAGTAGGCATTAGTTAATACCCAGCAATTCCACATCAAAAATGAGGGTACTGTTTGGGCCTATCTCAGCGCTTACCTGCCTGTCTCCGTAGGCCAGGTGCGGGGGAATAAAAAAACGATATTTGCTGCCTACACCCATCAATTGCAGCCCTTCGGTCCAACCGCTGATAACCATATTCAATGGAAAAGTAGCCGGCTGGCCACGCTTTACAGAGCTATCAAACACCGTTCCGTTGGTGAGTGTGCCGTGATAGTGGCAGGTTACTTTGTTATATGCCGTGGGCTTGTCGCCGCTTCCTTCTGTTATTACTTCGTACTGCAGGCCGCTGGGCAGCTCAGTCACTCCTGCCCTATTCTTATTCTCTGCCAGGAATGCATGTCCTGCCTTCAGGTTATCTTCTGCTTTTGATTGTTTCATCAGCCTTAATTTATCTGCAATGCCCATAATCAGTATTATTTACCCTGCTAAATTAGGCATATGCCTTTGGATGTCGCTAAAGGATTTCATATATTTAATAAAATACTTGATAAGATGAAGCATTTAATAATTCTCACAGTCTTTGCAGTTTTGGCTATTGTCTTTAGTTCATGCGAAAGGTCTTACAGGTGCAGTTGTTATAGTCCTTCCCTTAATCGTACCACACCCACCTTTGAAGTAAGAGGAACGAAGCAAGACGCGGAAAAAGAGTGTGAAAATCAACCGCAACGTGGTGTATACACCGGTACGGACTATGTGTGTAACCTGGAGTAGGTGGTGCCGCCATGCAACTATAAAGGGATGCCGTATAGCACCCCTTTAAAATAATACTGTCTTATATAACTTGTCTAGCTTTTCAGCTTCTTCGCAATATTTGCCGGCACTGCACCTTTGTGTACCAGGAAAGCCGTTGTCTTATATTGTACATAAGGCTTTGTTACATAGATATAGCCTTTGTAGTCGTTCTTTTCGCCCCAGGAATTCTTCACTATATAGTACTCCTTCCCGTTCTGGTCTTCGGCTATGCCTACTATATGCATACCGTGATCATCGGTAGTTGTATAATCGTCGAAAGCCTGCTGGCGTAGTTCTTCTGTTATTTTCCTGTCTTTTTTAGGACCGTCAAACAACGCCTGGAGTTCTTCCTTATCCTTCAGGTCTTCCAACTCCGACCAGGTCATGTCCGGCACATAGGCTACCCCATTCTTCCAGCTAAAATATTTTTCGCTGACATCGGTAGCCCATGCTACGGTGTACCCGTTCTTAAGTGCATTGTCGATGATCGGGATCATATCGTTCAATGGAATGTTGTACACTTTGTCCAGGCTCCAGTTGTCCGGTACCATCAGCATGGTCTTTTCGTAATAGGGCTGATAGCTGAAGGACGAGAACTCCATATAGTCCTGCGGATTGATGCCCACCACGTTCCTTGCGAAAGTTTTTGGTGTATATAGTTTGCCCTCGTATTGAAATGATTCAGGCACCGGGCCCAGGTAGGCATCCAGTACGCCCTCGAAGGCTTTTTTCCAGTTAGGAGTTATGCGTTTGTTGGGGTTTTTCACCACTACGTCCAGCATGGCTTTGAGTATGCCCTGCATTTCGCCAAAGACGTTTTTGTCCGTACCATAGTTAAGGCCGCTGTATACGCTTTGGGGCAATGCACCGTATTTGGCATACATATTTATCACATCGTGGCAGGCGCCGCCATCGCCGTAAGAGAACTCGCCATGCATACGCACGAAGGCGTCTGCACGCTCTTTGTACACACAACGGGCTGTATATATCTCCGCTATGTCCACCGGCTTTTTGCCCATACGTATCATCTCGCTTTCCAGGAAGGAGTTGGTACTGTAGCTCCAGCAAGTGCCGGATTTCCCCTGGTTTTTTACGTCAGTGGTTTCCAGGTTGATGATATGCTTGAATTCAAATTTCTTTTTGGCGCTGTCGTTCTTGTTGTCCTTGATCTTATTTATCAGGTCGTCTTGCCCGAAGCTAAATAACGGTACTGCCAGTGCAATGGATAGTGCTAATTTCCTCATTGTTATATTAAGTAGTTGTTTAATTGAAACTGCGCTAAGATAACCAAATAACGCCTAAGAGATAACACCCAAACAGGGGTAGTTTATCAACAATTTCAGCCCCGGTTTGTATACTATACGGGAGTTCAATAGCTCCCGGACAATATTATTGGTTACAAAAAAATGTATATAATATGAGCCTGATAGACAACGCCCGGAGGGTGCAGGAATTGATGGTACAGGGACAGGGACTGAAAGCACTGGAGGAGATGTATCATAAAGACATACAGGTATACGAAATGGCTACCGGGGAGCACAGGACCGGGCGGGAAGAGCAAAAGCGCGCTATGCAGGACTGGTATAACAACCTGCACGAGGTACACGACAGCGGATACGGTGCTGTTACATCTGACGAAGAAAATAGCGTAACCTGCGCCGAACTGTGGATGGATGTCACCTTCAAAGACGGCAAAAGGCAGCGACTGGAAGAAGTAGCTGTGCAAAAATGGAAAGACGGCAAAATAATAGAAGAAAAGTTCTACTATAATTTGCCGGGCAAATGACCCGGGCAGTTAATCAAGAGCACAGGCACCACCATTTTTTTGGGCTGCCTTATTCAGCGAAGAGCAATGTACGTCAGCATCGCTCTTCCTGGCAGCTTTGATATTTGTTTTGGTAGTGCCGATGTTCGAGTCGGGGTACACACACAGGCAGGTAAAATTCCGCTCGCAGGAGGACATAGATATTATAGCCGCGGCCAGTGCCGGCAGTAGTATAGCTTTTCTCATGTATTGTATTTTTGTGTAGAGGTACTAAGGCAAATTGTGTGCCAGTGTAAACGGGAATACCCCAACTTTAATAATACAAATAATCAACCCTATGAAGACCTCAATGGTGCGTAGACGGGCCAGGCCCGATTCCTACAGGCCGACCCTATTATTATCAATTAATCAATTTGTATTTTATCCTAATCCCTGTTAATATCACATTCTCAAAATAAGCCAACTATGACAAAGCTAATCAGCGGGCTGATATGCCTGCTTATGTTCTCTACCAATATCTATGCACAACCGCCCGTCGTGTATAGCAGCAACTCCTTTCCAGAACCCGTAGAAGGCTGGAACAAACTGTTGATAATGAAGAACGGCAACACCTGCTATCTTCACCTGACTGCCCAAGGCATGAAAACAACCTTGTACGGTACAGACGGAAAAGACATTGCCTCTGCAAACAATACGTACACAAGTTATACTAAAGGCAAATCCCTATTTAAAGACGGGAGGTTTGTAGATATGTTTGAAGTGAACGGAGATATTACCCTGTTTGCCACATGCGAAACCGGCTCCAATGACTTGTACAGATTTATTATTGATGGCAGTACCGGAAAACTGACCAACGGGAGCAAAATAGCTACCCTGGATAAAATTAAGGGTTATGGTTACGAACTTGATGAGATTGTCACCAATGACATTTACATCAAACGTGACAACACATCCGATTTTTATTGCGTTCTCATGTTCAATGCCTACAATATCAAAGCAGATACAACCATACAGCTATTTGTATTCGACAACACACATCAGGCGGTTAAAAAAGCAATACTGAAAGATTATCCGGGCGCCAAAGACATTAAATACTGCGGGCTTGAATTTCACAATAAAAGCGTATACCTGTTGACGAATGAATATAACCACAAGGAAAAGAAATCTTTGTCTATACCGTTGAAACTCTCTGTATTAAAGCACGATGCATCAGAATTTGAAACAAAAAACATCCCTGTAAGGCCGTTGGCCATAAACAGTGAAAATAAACTTGTTTATAATAACACATCGAACACTTTATTATTATTTACTACCACAGAAACAGACTCAAAATACAAGTACAACCTGAAGGGAGGCACTTTTAAGAAATCTTACAAAACAGTTATCAGCCAGATTGACCCTGCAACGTTTACAGTTATTTCTTCCAAGCCTTATACCGGCAGCTCAGCCAGCGTATATGCCCGTACCCACCTGAAGATGAAAGATGGCTTCAATGGGGTTTTCC
>DATCSV010000139.1:0-2410 GCA_036568285.1 Flavipsychrobacter sp.
CCTGAAAACGGTAAAACCAGTTAAGAATAAAATAGAAAAAACTTTAGTTACGCTGGAAGGGTAATAACCCGGGTCAAAAAATCACTCATAGCCCTCTTCTTCAAAACCTGAAGAGAGTGGCGAGTTATTGATCAGGCGATACAATGCCGGACCGTGGTTGTAGATGCCTTTGTTGTACTTGTTACCTAAAACAATAATCGTAAAGTTATCTTTAATAAACCGCAGGAAAACGGTGTTATTGCCATGCCACCATCCGTTGTGGAATACCACTTTGTCTCCGTCAGGGTAACAATACATTCGCCAACCCAGGCCGTAATTTTTTACGCCGGGACGCTCAAACGAGCATGGCCCGTAGGCGTATTCTGTTGTATTACTGTCCAGGAATTCGTAGAAATAAAAAGACTGATCCCAGCGATACATATCCCGCACGGTACTGTAAATACCCTTATCGCCATATACCCCGTCTGCAAACATTACCGGGTATTCTACCCAATTATAACGGTAGCTTTTAGTAGCCTTGCCGGGCAACCCTTCGGCAGGGTCGTACACAAACGTATTTTTCATGCCCATAGGCTCAAAGAAATACTGGTGCATGAAATCCTTATAGGTCATTTCCGTCACTTCCTCTATTAGCCGGGCAAGTATGGCATAATTGCTGTTACTGTATTTAAACCGTGTATCAGGTGTAAATTCCAGGCCGGGTTTGTGCTGAGCAAACAGGGTCATCAGCTCATCATTATAAATGGGGGTCATGGTGTTCTTCCTGTAACGAGAGTACCACTTCAGATAATCGGGAATGCCCGACCTGTGGTTGAGCAACATCTTAATGGTCACATTTGCATAGGGAAAGTTCGGCAGATAGTCCTTCACCTTATGATCAATGTTCAGGTACTTGTGCTGGTGAAGATACATGATGGCTGTAGCCGTGAATGTCTTTGAAGTCGAAGCCAGTTGTACAGAAGCATCAGGTGTAAGTTTCCGGCCGGTACCTTTATCAGCAACGCCATAATAGCGCTCATAGATAATATGCCCCTGGTAGCCTATCAAAACGCTCCCGTTAAACCCGTTAGCTACCTGCATACGATAAAATGAATCCAACTTATAGCGCATCAACTGATACTCTACGGTAGTAGTGTCTTCGAAGTGGATATTAATACTGCCGAACTTCTTAGGTTCACCCGTGTATTTGGGGCAAGCGGATATATCCCTGCTGTTGATAATGGAAGCAGATAGAAAAAAAACTATCGCAGTAAACGTGGTTAATATTTTCTGCATGACACAAATACTACTTACAAATTTAGACGTTCTGCTCAAGCCTTGTTTCCGTTTAACTCATCATTAACAAATCTATAAGCTTTTTCAATAAACTCGTAATAGCACTGGCCCAACTCGTAGTAGTGCGTTACAAAGGTATTGTAAGCCTCTACTGTTTCGGGCATATATTGAGCCCTTCTGTGTAAGCCTTGCAGAGAGCGGCGTGCACCCGCCATTGTCCTGTAATTGTAAAGCCAGTTTTGCTCACGCATATATGGAAACATCCGGGCGAATTTCTCAGGAAAATATGATTTATTCTCATCCAGGATTTTATACACATCCTGTGTAAAACTCAATAACACCTTCTCTGAACTGAAATAGTAGGGATCAGTTGCCAGGTAGTGGTCGAATAGCGTATCGATTATTGGCGAAGCGTACAAACCATACGCAGGCCTGAACCAAACCTGCGCTCTTAAAGACGATGGGGCAATATCTGTAAATGAATCGATCTTCCTGTGGAGCATTATGCCCCGCTGTATACCCACCGGGTATTCAGCCACAGCTTTCATCCCTTTTACATAGTCGCCTATCATATTGCCTACCAACAATTCTGTATCTCCCATCGAAAGCAGGGCATGGCCTAAATAGTTCATAATGCAATCTACTATAACCGCATGATACGCGGTAGTTTTTCAGCCAACACCGCCAGGTCTTTATGCATTGCCCTTAACTCTACCAGCATTTTTTCAAGATATATCTCCTGGTGAGGGCTCAACGGCTGAAATTGTGGAATCGCCTGTTCTGCATTCAGCACGTCATAATGAGCTTCTGTATCCAGTTTACTTACACACGGCATGTTTTCATTGAACGCTATCAAACAGTCCATGACCAACTGCTGCTGGCGCTGACTAGTATCGTTATCTAGTTGCTCGGTATGGTTGCCCTGCTCCAATTCGATATTATTCAGCTCGCGGGTGATGCGGATATTATGAGTTATGACATAATAAAATATGGCGAACGGACGCTTACGAAATGAAGGCTCTTCCATGTAACGGTTAAAGGAGTCGAATGCATTACTGTTGGCAGATTCTGCCTTCCCTTTATACCTCGTCCATGCCGCATCTTCGGCTTGTGGAAAGAAAACAGCCCGGAAATA
>DATCSV010000140.1:0-3557 GCA_036568285.1 Flavipsychrobacter sp.
CGGCCAGCATAGGCGGTGGCATCAGCCCGGTAATAGCCTTTACGTCCCGAAGCAAAAAAATATTTAAAGAAGCAGTGAACATCACACAGGCTGCCGTTCCGTTTATAAAAACAGAATTCGGCATGAGGACAGGAGTGTTGATGAAAGTAAGGATGCTGATGATGTTTGGCGGGCCGGAGTATATTCAGAAAGGACAGGTATTCAACAGCTTTTCGGGTAACTATTCATTGACTGGGAAATTTTCGACACAGATATCACTACTGGTGTACCCCTTCTCGTATCAATGGCCTGAGTATGGGTGGTGGCAGCCGTAGAAGTAATTTGCAGGTGACAACATCCACCATAAAATAATATTAAGAGGGTATATTGCCCTCTTATTTATTTTTACAAGATGGAACCACAGACAATTACATTGGAAACGGAACGGCTGCTACTGAAAGAAATGACACCTGAACTGTACCAGCACATCTTCACTCACTATGATGATGAAGCCATAAAATCAGTTTTTGACTTTGACGACAAAGGGCTGGCTGTCGCCAAAGAACGTTTTACCAAAGGCATGACGTATTATCATATTACCTTCAAATACTTCCTGGTAAAGGATAAGGACACCAGCAAGACCATAGGCACCTGCGGTTTTTATCGTTGGTACCCGGAGCATGACCGGGCGGAGATAGGCTATAACCTGAGCAATGAATCGTACAGGCGGAAAGGATTAGCCACGGAGGCAGCAACACGGATACTCAGGTATGGATTTGAAAATATGAACGTGTACAGGGTAGAAGCCTTCGCCAGTCCCACCAACACTGCATCTATAAAAATACTTGAGGGGCTGGGCATGAAATATGAGGGGCTGATGCGGGGACATTATCTCACCCGGGGTGTGTACGAAGATTCCGCCTGCTATGGGTTGCTGCGGGAGGAATACGATGGGTGATTGGTACGATCACAAGACCGGTAAAAGGTTGGAGAAATTTCGGGAGCGGACACTCTGGCCAGTGCGGATAGTTGGTGTTGAGTTGAATTATTATTCGCTCTTATACCTGTTAATTAGCTTTACGGCAGAGTTAACAGTAAGTGTATTCAGGCTGTCTTCGTTATCATTAGTAGTAACACTGCTGGTTCCTGACCATCGGATCTTCCCTTGCTTGTCAAGAAGAACAATACTTGGGAAGCCCCTACCATAGTTCATTCTAGATGCCTCCTTTTGCGATGTTATTGTTGCGACAGGAAAGGCCACTTCATATTTTTCCAGTACATCTGTTATCTCTTCTTTCTTGTCGAAAGTAATCGCAACAAAAACTACGTTGGTATCGTTCCTGAAGTGACTATACAGTTCATTTAGCTCGCCAAACTCCGCAAGGCAGGCCGCACATCTTTTAAACCAGAAAGTAAAAAAAGCTACCTTACCCCTAATAGAATTATTATCTATTTGTTTCCCGTCGAGCGTAGTAATACTGAATGGGACATAATCTTTTCCGAACCGTTCATTGTTAACCGGGTCGAAATTGGGAAGAGGGGGCCGCTGCTCTTTGGCGGGGTGCTTATCTTGTGCATACAGTGCTGACCAGGTTATCATCGTCAATAAAAACAATAGCATCTTCATAATGGTGGTTTTTTACCTCTCTAAAATAAGCATTTTAAAGCCGGTTGCCACATAGGGATTCCCTGGAGAATATCTTTATGGTGACACAGGCTGTTATACCCTGCTGACAGAGGAATAAGAAAGATTTAAACAACGTAACGCTATATGGCTTATAAGTTGAATTTATACGTCTAAAAAGCTACATTTGCAGCACATTTGCACTAAATAAGTAAAGATATTTTCAAATATGAACTTTCAACTTACAGAAGAACAAAAAGCGGTACAACTGGCAGCGCGCGATTTTGCGCAGAACAAACTGTTGCCAGGCGTAATAGAGCGTGATGAGCACCAGAAGTTTCCGGCGGAGCAGATAAAGGAGCTGGGCGAGCTAGGTTTCCTGGGTATGATGGTAGACCCTAAATACGGTGGCTCGGGCATGGACACGGTTTCTTATGTACTGGCTATGGAAGAAATTTCCAAAATAGATGCTTCTACCTCTGTATGTATGAGTGTAAACAACTCACTGGTATGCTGGGGACTGGAAACCTATGCCAACGAAGAGCAGAAACAAAAATACCTGACCGAACTGGCCAGCGGACAGAAGTTGGGCGCCTTCCTGCTGAGTGAACCCGAAGCGGGTTCTGACGCAACCTCTCAGCGCACTACCGCTGATGACATGGGCGACCACTATATACTGAATGGTACCAAGAACTGGATAACCAACGGTAACAGTGCATCGTACTATATAGTAATAGCGCAGACATATCCTGAAAAGAAACACAAAGGCATCAACGCCTTTATAGTGCATAAAGACTGGCCGGGTGTAACCGTCGGCGCTAAAGAAAATAAGCTGGGCATACGCGGTAGCGATACACACAGCATCATGTTCCAGGATGTGAAAGTGCCTAAGGAGAACCGTATTGGCGAAGACGGTTTCGGGTTCCCATTTGCCATGAAGATACTGGCAGGCGGTCGTATAGGTATCGCATCACAGGCACTAGGTATAGCCAGCGGCGCATACGAACTGGCATTGAAATATTCTAAAGAGCGTAAAGCCTTTGGTACTGAAATATCTAACCACCAGGCGATAGCTTTTAAACTGGCGGATATGGCAACAGCTATTGAAGCAGCACGCCTGCTGTGCCTTAAAGCTGCATGGACAAAAGACCAGGGACAGGATTATACACTGGCAGCCGCTACAGCCAAGCTGTATGCCAGTGAAATAGCACAGTGGGTAACCAGCGAAGCAGTGCAGATACACGGTGGTTATGGTTATGTAAAAGAATTCCACGTAGAACGCCTGATGCGTGATGCAAAAATTACGCAGATCTACGAGGGTACCAGCGAGGTACAGAAGATCGTTATCAGCAGGACTATTCTGAAAGGCTAATCAATAAAAGACAGTAATTTTAAGAGGAGCAATTGCTCCTCTTTTTTATTTCCTGATATTTTACGAAATGGGAACATCCCATTTCTACATCGTGCATTTTCGTATATTTATAAAAACAAACTACAACCGATATGCGCTACATCATTTTAATGCTGACAATATTATTTGGCTGCACTTACAGCAATGCCCAGACTGACGTAAAAATATCAGTTGGTGAACGCGGCCGCCAGCACGAGCTGACGCAACAACCTATTAAAGAAACCATTTCCTCATCAGTGATAAAAGATGACCCGAAGCTTCACCTGGTATGCAAAGATGACAGCTATGTAATAGGCCAATATGATGTAGCGATAATAACGGACGGGAAAAACGTAATCGGCCCATTTACTGTAAAAGAAGGTAATGAGCGTGACCAATTCGACAAACTATATCCGCATTTTAAACCGGGTGCCCGAATACTATACGATAAAATAATAGTAGTGTGCAGAACCCCGCCCAAAAGAATAGCACACCCGGGAATAACAGTAGAGTTGCAGTAAAAAATGTTATCAGGAGTATATCAACCCATTTTTTAGCGTAATG
>DATCSV010000141.1:0-3143 GCA_036568285.1 Flavipsychrobacter sp.
ATCCTGTAACACGTCGCAAAATTGCGCACTCCTTTACCTGCAAAAAGGATGTCTCCGTCTTGTAGTAAATACTTCGCCGCATTATCCGGCTTATCTAAAAAGCTATCGATTTTGCCAACAGGTATGCCGTTATTATCAAAATGGCGTGGTTGTATGAATAAAACATCACCAGTATCTTCCGATTTGCCCTGCAACCCGAACTCAATACTGGCCAGTTGGGCCACTTTAGCGATAATATGTTTTTCCCTTTTCATGACTATGAAAAACAAAAGTAAGTCATTTTGTAATCCAACAATCAGAAAGGCTACATTTTTTTTATTTCATGTTCATGAAATTTACAAACATACTTGATAATGAAATGTTTATGAAAGGAATTTATTTTACCACTTCGCAGTTTTTAAGAAATACACTACCCATAAACATACCATTGCACCTACCTAAAACCTTTACTTGCTCGTATTTGCTTAAATACGCACCCTCATCCTCCGATATTTCGCAATGTACTTCTTCAAGCATCCTGCCGGAACTTAATGTTATATAGGGCTTGTCAAAGGCACTTTTGGCGATATTGGTCACTTTACCGGATAGTAAAATCATCTTTCCTTTATACTGTCGGTCTGCACTTATCTCATTTTCCTGGTATGCTGCATTTAGTTCCATGGCAGTCATCACATAGTCTTGTTTGGGAGCATAGGAGGATTCCGGGTAGTGTTCTTTGAGATATTGTAAGAAGCGGCCTTCATTTACAAATTGAGGGTGCATATATAACCCGTTTTCATTCTCTAACGTGTACCAACTTACTTTATCAGCATTAGAAGCCATCGCCATTGCATTCAATGCACTTTTGTCATAAGAGTCAATATACAGGGCTCCCATGAAAAGGGTATACTCGTTTTCTATTCTAAGAGAACTCTCTTCTGTATTCAATGTATTATAAACAGTGCCATAGTACTGATATTTCTGTATGTACCTCTGTATCAGTGGCTCAAATTCAGGTATATACCCACCCTTGAATTCAATTGCACCGGCTGTCAACAGAAAATTTTTTGCACCTTGAATTTGAGAAATGTACTCCAATTTATCTTCTCCAATGGCAAATGTTTTATCTGTTCTTCTGAGTAATAGCTCACCCAATTCATCCACAACTGGTAAATATTCATCGCTCACAATACTGTCGACATACAGAGCCGTATAAACAGCGTTTTTCTTGTGTTGTTGAAGGAAACTATCCCGTATGCTTAGTTTCTCAGCGTCAAGTGACCTTATGCGGTCATTTAGCCGTTTGGCATATTCACTCTTCAATTCAGATTGGTTATCTGATGTGATCTCACCGCAGCCTATTGCAATTAAAAATGGCAATAACGCAAAAAGTAACTTTTCATTCATTGTTTCCTGTTTTACAAATACATACGAATACGTATGCAAATAAACTAATTCTTGTTTGGATTTTCCGCTAATGGGAAAAACTCAGTACAAGGATGACATTTTATTACGAAAGATTGCTACCAGGGTAAAAGAATTGAGGCAGCAAAAAGGGGTTTCTCAGCTCGATGTAGTGTATAGCACAGACATCAATATAGTACGAGTTGAAAGTGCCAGCGCAAACGTAAGCGTAAGTACTATCAAAAAACTTTGCAAATACTTTGATATATCCCTCTCAGATTTTTTCGAGGGAATGTAATATCTCTCGCTCATATAACCTTTTTACCTGTGCCTGATGAAACTGATTACCCCTGCGCGTCTTGAATCCTGCTTTATTGAGTTCAAAAGTGATTTGATAGAAGGATAACCCTTGCTTCTTCATAGACGCAATAAGAGCTGTTGCTTTTCTGTTATTCTCGTTTCTGACAGCATTCTGCTGCCTAACAGCTAATCCTTGCTGTATAGCTTTATCATCCAGGTTGGCTGGAGTGCCTAAAGATTTGCCCTTTTTCTTTAATTCGGCCAATGCGGCCTTTGTCCTTTGGCTTATACGTTCCCGCTCATCCTGGGCCAATACTGCCATGATGCCAATAGTCACAGAATTTGCATTAGGCATATCCGCACACACGAAATCTATTTTACTATCCCTCAGCATAAAGATAAATGCGGCATTCCTGCTTAACCTGTCCAGCTTGGCAATAAGTAACGTGGCTCCAAGCTGCTTTGCTTGTTCAATGGCTTTAGCCAACTGAGGGCGCTTGTCATTCTTACCACTTTCTATGTCAGTAAACTCCAGAATAATGGAGTCAAGCTCAGGATTGATAAATTTCGTGACCGCTGATTTCTGAGCATCTAAGCCCAAACCTGATGAACCTTGTTTTTGGGTACTAACCCTGTAATAAGCTATGTAATTCATATTAGTAACATTTATTAAAGGAGTGTTTGTAAAATGTGATTATTAAAAAAGGGTCTTATTGTACTCCGACTGACACACCACCCCGTCACTCTCATCGAGGTGGAATAAGTCTATTCCAAGTGAAAGAAGTGTATCTCCTACAAGGTTTTTTCTATGACATTCTTCTGGCCTTAATTCGGCACACATAATGCAGATAGTATTTTCATTAGCAAGACTGATTAAAGCCTCTATACCCTCCTTATATTGAGCAGACACGGCTACCTTATCATAGTCTAATACACCATTCGTATACAGTCCTTCTTGCTTGGGCTTCCCTCCAAGGGAATCTCCAGAGAAGATGTATTCAATTCCTTCTGAAAGTAACTTTTCTGACAACCTGTGTTTATTATAGTCAGGCTTAAATCTGGAAGCAGGCATTGAACGTATATCAACCAGGGTAGTGATGTTGTGGCTCTTTAAGATTGCAATGAAATCATCGATATTTCTTGAGCCATAGCCTATAGAATAAATCTTTTTCATTGTATTAAAACTATGAAAGGTTACTGAGATACCCATTTGATTTCACCTATATGCGTATCCCTACCAACTATTAACATATAAGCAACAGCCTTCTCTTTTTAAAGAACCGTTGACACCGTTGACAGGTGATTGAATGTGCCTCTGGAGAGCTCTTTTTAAAGAATCGGTGACTTTGGTGACAAGTAGTTATATACACAGATAATCCTGTCTTTTTTAAAGAACCGTTTACACCGTTTACAGATGGCTGCATGTGTTGTAATTATTGACTTTGGGTTGAACTGTCTAT
>DATCSV010000142.1:0-5969 GCA_036568285.1 Flavipsychrobacter sp.
TTCTTGCCACGGCCACCGCGTCCGCCGCCTTCTTCATCTTCTGCCATTTCTACACCACGCTCTTTAGAAGTTTCTTCCTCTTCTTCGTGCTGGTCTTCTTCGTCTTTAGATGTTGCGCGCTCTTCCAGTCCTTCCATTATAGCTGCTGTCAGGTACTGAGTGATGATAGCGATAGATTTTGTCGCATCATCATTGGCCGGTATAGCAAAGTCTACTTTAGTAGGGTCGCTGTTGGTATCCACCATAGCAAAGGTGGTAATACCCAGGCGCTTGGCTTCTGCCAGTGCTATATGCTCGTGAGAAATATCTACTATGAACAATGCAGCAGGTACACGGCCCATCTGAGAGATACCACCCAGCACTTTTTCCATTTTCTCTTTGCTGCGGGTCAGTGTCAGGCGCTCTTTTTTCGTCACGCTGTCCATTGTACCGTCTTCCAGCATTTTTTCAATGCTCTGCATTTTCTTTACACTCTTGCGTATGGTGCTGAAGTTGGTAAGCATACCACCCAGCCAACGCTCTGTAACGAAAGGCATATTCATTTTAGCAGAAGCTTCAGCTACTATTTCTTTAGCTTGTTTCTTTGTAGCTACGAACATGATCTTCTTACCGCTTTTAGCGATTGATTTCAGTGCTGCAGCAGCTTCATCCAGGCCCTCTATTGTTTTGTTCAGGTCTATGATGTGTATGCCGTTCTTCTCTGTAAAGATGTAAGGCAACATCTTGGGATTCCACTTTTTCTTCAGGTGGCCGAAGTGCACGCCTGCTTCGAGGAGCGACTGGTGCAAGCTTTTATTATCTTCCATTTTAATTTTTTCTTGACGGTTAATAAAATTGTTACAATCGCACGATTAACGTTTAGAGAACTGGAAGCTACGGCGCGCTTTACGTTTACCAAACTTCTTACGCTCTACAGAACGCGGGTCACGCGTCAGCAGGCTTTCCTTCTTCAGTGCATCGTGATACTGCTCGGCGTTCTCCTGCATTAAAGCACGGGCGATACCCAGTTTTATTGCCTCAGCCTGGCCTTTAGGGCCACCGCCAGCTACTGTTACAGCCACATCGTAGCTTTCCTGTGTACCGGTTACCAGCAGAGAACGCTCTACCTGGTTTTGCAGGTACATCAGGGGGAAGTAATTTTTATAATCTTTTCCGTTTACCGTGATGTTGCCGGTACCTTTACCCAGGTACACCCTTGCAACTGCTTCCTTACGACGGCCGACGGTATTTTTACGCTTCTCCATTATATATCGGATGAATTTTTAAACTTATTTATTATCGAATTTCAGTTCTTTAGGCTGCTGTGCTGTATGCGGATGCTCTGCTCCTTCGTACACAAACAGTTTTTTGTACATAGCACGGCCCAACCTGTTTTTAGGCAGCATACCTTTTACAGCACGCTCTACAGCTACGTTAGGGCGACGAACCAACAGCGATTTGGCTGTTTCTATCTTCTGACCACCGGGGTAACCTGAAAATGTCTGGTATTCTTTGGTAATCATTTTAGTACCGGTCATTTGTATTTTGGCACTGTTGGTGATGATCACATAATCTCCGCAATCAAAGTGCGGGGTATAATATGGTTTGTTTTTACCACGCAGGATAGATGCTACCCTCGATGCCATGCGGCCCATTGTCTGGTTGGTAGCGTCTACCAGATACCAGTCGCGTTTTACGATTTTCTCGTTGGCCGATTGTGTTTTAAAACTCAGATGTCTCATTATTTCTGTTAATTTGCTCTAAATTGCCCTTCAGCACTGCATTATAGCCGCATAAGGCACCCTCAATTGTTTTTGGGGACTGCAAAGGTAAATCTACCCCCCGATTACACCAAAAAAATCATTAAAGTTTTTTGACCTCCGTTTGCAACTCGTTGATTTTCAGTTGAATTTTTGCAAAAAAACTATACAGTTATACTACAATTATCAAAAAAACCGAAGTGTCTGCCGGGTATTCCCTCAGTTAAACTGCTATGCAAAAGCAACTACCTGATTAATAAAAAGTGAGCTTTTAAACACCCTCACAAAAATCACCGGTCGCTTTAGGGGGATAAAGGGAAGTTCCCGAACTTTACAGAGTATGTTCAAAATTCACCGTCCATATCCGCCCGCAGGCGACCAGCCCAATGCCATTGCCGAACTGGTAAAGGGCATCAACGAGGGCGAACCGTTCCAGACCCTGCTGGGGGTAACCGGTAGTGGTAAAACCTTTACCATGGCCAACGTGATACAGGAGGTACAGAAGCCCACCCTGGTCATCACGCACAACAAAACACTGGTGGCGCAGCTATACGGCGAGTTCCGCCAGTTCTTCCCCGACAACGCGGTGGAGTACTTCGTAAGCTACTACGACTACTATCAGCCAGAGGCATACATCCCCACCAGCGATACGTATATCGAAAAAGACCTGTCCATCAATGAAGAGCTGGACAAACTGCGCCTGCGTGCCACCAGCAACCTGCTCAGCGGCCGGCGCGATATTATAGTGGTGGCATCGGTATCCTGTATATATGGTATGGGTAACCCCACCGAATACGCCAATGGTATCATCCGTTTTAAGCGGGGCGATAATATAGGCCGCAATGGTTTTCTGCACCACCTGGTGAATGCGCAGTACCACCGCAGCCAGGGCGATTTTACAAGGGGTACTTTCCGTGTAAAAGGCGATACGGTGGATATCAACCTGCCTTATGTGGACTATGGTTACCGCATCACCTTCTTTGGCGACGAGGTGGAAGAGATTGAAAGTTTCCAGACAGATACCGGCAAGCGCATCGGCACTATGGAGCATGCAGCCATCTTCCCCGCCAACCTGTACCTGGCGCCCAAAGACATGCTGGGGCAGATCATGCACGAAATACAGGATGAAATGATGGCGCAGCACGATTACTTTAAGAGCATACATAAGCCGCTGGAGGCGCAGCGTATCAAAGAGCGGGTGAGCTACGACCTGGAAATGATACAGGAACTGGGCTATTGCAACGGTATTGAAAACTACTCTCGCTTCCTCGACCGCAGGCAGCCCGGTACTCGCCCATTCTGTTTGCTCGATTATTTCCCCGACGACTTCCTGATGGTGGTGGACGAAAGCCACGTAACCATTCCACAGATAAGCGGTATGTACGGTGGCGACCGCAGCCGCAAGCTGAACCTGGTAGATTTTGGTTTCCGCCTGCCCAGCGCATTAGACAACCGCCCGCTCAACTTCCACGAATTTGAAGGCTTGCTGAACCAGGTGATATTTGTAAGCGCCACCCCCGGTGATTACGAACTGCACCGCACGGGCGGCGTGGTGACGGAACAGGTAGTGCGCCCCACCGGCCTGCTGGACCCACCCATAGAGATACGCCCCAGCATCAACCAGATCGACGACCTGCTGGACGAAATAGATAAACGCGTGAAAAAGGGCGACCGTGTATTGGTCACCACCCTCACTAAGCGAATGGCCGAAGAAATGGATAAATACCTGAAAAGGATAGATATCAAAAGTAAATATATTCATAGTGAAGTAGATACGCTGGAGAGGGTGGAGATATTGAGGGAACTGCGCCTGGGTGTTATAGACGTACTGGTAGGTGTGAACCTGCTGCGCGAGGGGCTGGACCTGCCCGAGGTATCGCTGATGGCTATACTGGACGCGGACAAAGAGGGCTTCCTCCGCAATGAACGCTCGCTGACGCAGATGGCAGGCCGTGCGGCGCGTAATGCAGAAGGATTAGTAATATTCTACGCCGACCGTATGACGGACAGCATGCAGCGCACCATAGACGAAACGAACCGCCGCCGCGAGAAGCAGATAAAATACAACCTGGAGCATGGCATCACGCCCATGACCATTAAGAAGAGTACGGAGGAAGTGTTCAAACAAACATCGGTACTGGACATAAAAGGCTACGACAGCAACAATAAATACGCCATACACGAAGAGCTGGCGCCACTTGCTGCCGAGGATGAGGTAGAGTACAAGACCTACGCACAATTGGACAAGGCCATAGCCAAAGTGAAAAAAGAAATGGAAAAAGCCGCCAAAGAACTGGACTTTATGGAAGCCGCAAGACTACGCGATAAAATGCTGGCCATGCAAAAGGAGTTGGAGGGGATGAAATAGACAATTCAAAATGCAAAAGTTAAAACCCAAAAAATCAAAGCGTCATTTCGAACGCAGTGAGAAATCCCTTGAGGGTATGAACTGACTAACAATAGACGGACCAAACCATACAACAATAATCCATGTCTAACCGAAAAACAATACCTATGAAAAAATTACTGATGACACTTTCTTTCCTACCACTTGCCGCTATGGCACAAGATGCTATAGAGGCGGATGATATAAAAGCTACACCCTATAAAAATGAAATAGGAATAAGTACAGGATTAGCACCTTCATTTTTCAAAAAATACAGCGGAACAGAGGTATGGGTTACAACAAGATTGACTTATTTACACAATATGAATAACACGCAGTTAGGGCTGATATTAGAAGGAAGTGCATTGCCCTGGGATGATGGTAATATTATTGCCACCATTGTTTTAAATAAAAAATTCCCCGTTGGCAAATCATATTTTTATGTAGGTAGCAACGCTGGTTTTTATTATGCTGATGCCATTTCTAAATCACCTTTTAATGATGTAAAAAAAACAGGATATACTTTGGGCATACAGGCAGGCTTGTCACTGCACTTAAGTAACCGGTTTTCATTCTTTTCAGAGATAGGTGCCCGTAGCACACAGTATTGGTTTGAAGATTACTATAGATTTGAACGTAATCATTGGGGTGTGAAAGAAGTAGAATGGATTCGTTATATAGACAACGGATTCTTAATATCGCTACCTGGTACTATGGGCATCAGGTACAGGTTTTAACCCCGCTCTGCCACCCCATTTATATCCCTATTCTCCAGATGATTTTTATCACTGCCATGAAGCGCTACCTTTATCATCGCTTTGCCTACCCTTATAGTGTCTGTCACCGAGGCGGATTTACGCATCAGCGGAAAGAAGGGCCGCAGCACTACATAAGCGGCATTGTACCATCCCGTTTTCGACTTAATGCCCTTCATCGGCAATATGATGCCCGGCCTGAACATAAAAGCAGCTTTAAAGGGCATCTTCAGTAGGGCGTTTTCAGTCCTGCCCTTTACCCTTGCCCACATAGTGCGTCCCTGCTCGGTGCTATCCGTCCCGGTGCCCGATACATAGATAAAGGTCATGCCCGGGTGGGCAATGGTTTCGGCAAAATGTATGGTCAGGTCGTAGGTAACGCGGATGTACTGCTCTTCGCTCATGCCTATGGCCGATACGCCCAGGCAAAAGAAACAGGCATCGTAGCCCTGCAGTTGCTCCTTAATGGCGCTGAGGTCGTAAAAATCTTTATGTATCAGTTCTTTCAGTTTTGGGTGCTGCATGCCTATAGGCTGGCGGTTCACCAGCAGCACCTCCGAGATATTCTCGTCCTCCAGGCATTCCAGCAGTACGCCTTTGCCCACCATGCCGGTAGCCCCTGTAATGATTACCCTGATACCCATAATAATAAAGGTAAGCCAATTACCTATTAAACAATATCTGCTACGTTTAAAACATAATCATAATGGCTTATCTTGTACGCTCAAATACGCAAACATGTTGGTGACGATACAGCCCTGCGATAGCATAACCGATCTGAAGAAGTTCGCGCAGTTTCCTTACGACCTGTATAAGGAGAACAAATACTGGGTGCCCCCAATGTTCAAAGACGAACTGCAAGCGTTGCAGCCCGCTACCAACCCCGCCTTCAAAAACTGCGAAGCGCAGTTCTGGATAGCCATCAAGCACGGTAAAGTAGCGGGCAGGATAGGTGCTATCATCAACAAGGCATACAACGAGAAGACCGGCACACGCCTGGGCCGTATCACCCGTATCGAATTCGTAGACGACAAAGAGGTAAGCAAAACCCTGCTGGATACTGCTGAGAAATGGATAAAGGATAAAGGC
>DATCSV010000143.1:0-7089 GCA_036568285.1 Flavipsychrobacter sp.
GAAGCTCTATTCACAAGGCAAACACAACATCCATTTGCCCACGGGTAATATGCCGGCGGGCACATACTTCTATCGCATTTTTGATAAAAATGTGGGGCTGTTATCAGGCGGCCAAATCATTAAACAGTAAAAAATCAGGGCGGTTCGCTTGAAAACGAACCGCCCTTACACACTCACTATACACTACTCTGCTTATTAGCTATTATGCCCCTGTCGCTAATTGCATTTGATTGTATAACCACCCAGCGGGGAAAAGGTTGAGTGAATGAATAAATTTTTTTCGCTGTAATAGAACCTTTAGCGCTACAGTCCTTTGTATACGATGAATTCCTTTACCACATCCAACACTTTGCGGGCAGTAAATGGCTTGGTAATATACCTGTCTGCCTGCTCGGCAGGTGGCAACTTTTCGTAGCTTTTGTCCTGCTCGTCTATCAGCATAATGAAGGGAACCTGGCTGGTCGCCGGGGTATCCCTGGCAGCTACCAGCAATTTATAGCCTGTCATGTCTGGCAATTCTTTCTCGCTGATTATCAGTCCGGTATTGTGCTGTTGCAAGGCTGCTATTGCATCTCTGCCTCTTTGTGTGTGCACTACGGGCACGTTCACTATGCCCAATATCGCCCGTATCATATTAGCGATACCGGTATCCTTTTCTACTATCAGTACTATCTTATCTTGTGCATCCATAGCTTATGCGACAGGGCATATAAGCTTTTAACCCGCAATTTACGTTTTACCGGGTAGTATTATTGCTGTGCAAATAACAAAAAGAACAAAGAATTCACCCCAATACACTACTTGCGATAACATTTTCGTAACCAGCTATTAACCACCGGATAACAAATTCAGATTATTCATGACGAATAACCTCATGTTAACACAAATTTCTCCTGCGAACTTGTATTTTTACCCTGGATTCAACCTTCTTCCAAATTAAGCGCACATGAATAGGGGAATATCGTTCGGTATAGCGTTTTTGCTATTAATTTCAACAATGGCCTGTAAAAGGTCTCATATGTGCTATTGCAAAGTATCCGGCACCTTCGATACCACCATAATAAAAGAATACAGGGGATATTCAAAAAAGGAGGCCCGACAGTTGTGTAAATCTGACGAACTGATTGCAAATAATAACGTAAGAATAGATTGCGATATCCATTAACAGTTGCAATCTGAAAAACTAGTTAGTCATTCAGGGTAAAAGTCTCAACTGTACCGCCTTTTGGCTCGTTGTCGGCCAGTTTTGTAGCTATGGCCTGTTGTACAAATAAATCATAATCTTTATCAGCCAATGTCTGGCTAAGCATAACCATGTCGAACACGGCCGGAATACTGAAACCTTTTCGAAGTGTATATAAAAAGCGCAAACGGTGCGCCACAGGAACTGCCGGCAAAATATGCTTCCATTCCGTAGCACTTGTGCCGGCCTCCTTTAATACCGTCTCTTGAAATCTCTCGTATTGTAACATGTAACTGATTACAGTTTCAATCTACAAAGGTTTACACTTTCAGTTTGTTAATAAGATGTTAACAAACTGAAAAAATGCTGTGTTGCAGCTTTTCAACCTTTGCCGTTTTATCCGTTTACCCCCATTTCCTTACCTTTATAAATACACATTTCTGCCAAATGTTTAACAAAAATATATAATGAAAAAAATTATCCTAACAAGTCTGATGATTGGTTCGGTTTTAACCGGGAAGGCTCAGCTACACCCCGGGTTTAAGGATTTTGATGTGGCGGCCGGGCTGGCAAGCTCAAATCCTGTATACCTTGAGGGAGTAGGTGCCAAACTCTACTTCTTTGCTACCGATGGTTCTATTGGCAGGGAACCCCACTACGTAGAGGGTGCAGGTATTCCATCCCTGATTAAAGATATAAATCCGGGCACTAACCCTTCCATCGACAATGACTATCTGAAGCCTGCTGCTTATATGAATGGCAAGTACTACTTCACCTCCGATAACGGATTTACCGGGCAGGAGATGTATATGTATGATGGCACTAATGCCCCTGCTATTGTGTTTGACCCTAACTTTGGGCCAGACAGTTCCAGGCCGGATAATTATACAGTCTTAGACAATAAGTTGTACTACTCTGCCATCACCGGTGGTGAGGGGCGCGAGTTATGGGTCTACGACGGTAGTAATAATCCGACACGCCTTACAGACATCAATGCAGGGCCGGCAAACAGTATTTCAGGGCCGGCGATAGCCTTCGCTAATAAGGTATATTTTGTATGTTCTACTCCACAGTATGGAACTGAACTGTGGTCGTATAACCCACTTACCAATACTGCCGCACTGGAAGTTGACATTGATACAGGTGCCGCATCTTCAAATCCGGCCAACCTCACCGTAATAGGCAACAAAATGTATTTCAGCGCTACTACATTCCTCCACGGACGAGAGTTGTATGTTTACGATGGAAATTCTCCGGCGCAACGCCTCACAGATATCAGTGCTGATGCCCTTAGCAGCCTAAGCCCGGTACGCAATAATGCCTTCGCGTTCTACAAGGGTAAAATATACTTCAACGGCAAGGATACCAGCGGAGAAGGACATCTATGGTCATACGATCCGGCAGGCGGAGCAGTAACGTTGGAGCATAAAGTTAACCCGAACGGTGATGCGAGCCCGAGGGAATTTGTGGTCTATAATAACCGGCTGTTTTTCACTGTAAATGATGGTGCCAATGGGTTTGAGTTGTATGCCTACGACGGCACAAATCCCCCGGCAATCATCGGGGATCTTTGTGCAGGGCCCAACAGCAGTCTTCCATCAGATCTCACACCTGTTGGTAACGAGTTATATTTCGCAGCCAACAACTGCAATAACAGTGGCATTGACCTTTTCTCGTACAATCATGAGCGCGTAGGCATACGTAATGTTTTGTTTGATGCGGATGTTCGTATATATCCAAATCCGGTTGATAAAGAATTGCATATTGATATGAATCTGAAACGAGATGAAAGGTTACAAATTCGCTTAGCGGATATAAGCGGACGAAATATTTATGACGGTAGCCTGCTGCCCTACTCCACTGGCAAGAATAAAACAGACATCCCGATGAAGAACCTGCCGCCAGGCAACTATATTTATTATATCACCAATCAGGAAGGGACTACTTACCTGACCGGCAAAGTTGTAAAACAATAAAAAACAATCTTACATAAACAGAATGCTTATGAGCCGCTTTCTATTTTCTTTTATATTATTATCAGGGCTGGTCTTCAACCAGCATACAGCCAATGCACTAAAGTATACCACAGTTATGTCGGGTAATTTTTCAAGCAGTACTACCTGGCTGGGGGGCATCATTCCTCCATTGAATATTAATACAAGTGATACCATCCTGATTGAAGCCGGCCACATTGTAATACAGGATCAGAACATAACAATGTCTCAATCATCTGCACTCATCGATGTTCAGGGCACGTTACGCTCTACCGGTAGCTATTACATCAACCTGAACGGGAACGTTGGCTTAAACGTTTCGGGTACGCTTGATATAGACAGCATGGTGGCTGCTAATGTTAGCGCTACCATTACAGGGCAATGTTCTATAAACAAATTCCGATGCCTTATATTCTCTGCTTCGGGCGGGGGTAATCTTGTCGTAGACGAACGACTTCATGTTTTCGGCAGTTTGTCAAACTCTGCCGGTAATACCATAAGCATCGCCCCTAACACTGAGATATACATGTTGGGAGGTGAAATCATTGCTTCCGGCACTGGAATACTCACTTTTCCCGGGCCTTACGATGTTGTCTATACCAATTCTGCTCACGTAAAACCTACCGGCCCCGAATTAAGCGGTAGCGGTCTGCGGCATGTTACGGTCAATCTATTAACTGATACCAGCGAACTTAAGCTGGGTTCTACCCTGGGCATGGCAAATGGCTCACTCAACCTGGTAAAAGGCCTGCTGGCATTGAATAATAACAATCTCAACATTACCGGTAGTGGAGATATATCCGCTAGCGGCACGGGTAAAATTAAGAGCACCTCAGCCTCAGATATTGAAGTAAATATACCAGGTTCTTTATCAGGCCAATTACAGTTTTCTGGCAATGGAAATACTGTACATAATCTTGTTGTTAATTGCGGAGGTTCACTTAAGATAGGTACCGCCCTTAAGGTTACCGGGAAAGTTGATTTTCAAAACGGGAAACTGGATGTACAGGGAAATAAATTATCACTCATCACAGGGGCCGGCATTTCCGGAGCCGATGCTTCTAAATACATAATCACAGGCGCAGGCGGCTCGCTGGCTGCTGATATCGGCTCGGGCGCTTCATTCACTTACCATGTGGGTACATCCACGCAGTATGCACCGTGCGTGATATCGTCAAACAATAACACTGTATACAACGGGCTGAGTGTAGGTGTCAATCCCGGTGTAAAAGTATTCGGCACATCGGGCAATAACATGGCGGCATCCCAACCCCTGGTAGACGCTACCTGGTTTGTAGAACACGTTAATACTACAGTAAATATTGACATGGAACTGATGTGGAGCGCAGCAATGGAAGTAAACAATTTTGACCACAACAATGCTTTCATCTCACACCTTATCGGTAATTATTGGGACAAGGATGCTGCACAGTCTGCCACGTTAAATGGTAATGGTCTCTTTTCCATCAAACGTTCCGGAATAATGACACTGAGTCCTTTTGCGGTGTTCGATCGTAACACTGTGGGCGTTGACCACATTGATTCAAAAACCGCTTTCCAGGTTTATCCTAACCCCGCTGGTAATGTCTTGCATATCAGGTCAGAGCAGGGTGCAATGGTTAACATCATAAATATCTCAGGCCAATCTGCAATACAGCAACGCCTCAACAAGGCAGACAACACAGTTGATATAAGTCAACTGCAACCCGGAACATATGTTATCAGGATTTCCGGCGACGACATAAACGAACATAGACGATTCACTAAACAATAGACCATTACTACTAAAATATTTTTGGTATATTTATAATTCAAACATATCGATATGAAATTAACATTTACGAAAATCACTTATACAATTTTTTGCCTGCTTTTCGCTTTCGCCTCCCGCGCGGCTATATACACAGCTGCTACCTCGGGAAATTACAGCAGCAACACAACATGGGTTGGAGGTATTGCTCCGCCGGCCAACGTGGGAGCCAATAGTATTGTTATTGGCGGTGGCATAACAGTCACACTAGACGTTAACCTGGTAGTTAGCAGCACTTTTTCACTGGTACAACTGCAGTCCAACGCCCGCATTGAATCTACCAGCAGCCACTACATATCTCTCACTGGTGGCCAGATCACCGGAGATATCAACAGCACTATTGATGTCGATAGTGTTTATATCGGCAATACAAATATTTCTTATTCGGGCTCCATCACCGGAGATAAAATAACATTCGCAGGGCCTAACCTGCCTGGCAACATTACCATACAGGCGGACGAGTATATGTATTTTACAGCCGGCCTTACTAACCTTAGCAGCGGGACAACTATAATACTGGCATCCGGGAGTCCGACACCAACAATAGTCATGGACGGCGGGTCGTTCATTATCACAGGTGCTAATTTCAACCTGACAACACCTTACAATGTGCTCTATAAGCAACCCTCAGTCTCAATAGGCTCAGGTGCCGAACTGGGCGGCTCCGGCCTGGATGAGATAGAAATAGCTGTAGGCACAGGTAACAGTGTAAATCTTGACCAGGACCTTACCGTGAATGGCCTCCTGAAACTAACATCAGGTTCATTGGCATTGAACTTTGGTACCTATAAGCTTTTCATGGCCGGCAACAGCAGTTTCGATCCGGGCGGTACGGGTACCATCATGGGGTCAGCCACTTCAGAGATTATTATTACATCGACCGCCACTAATCTCGGCACCGTCAGGTTTACCAACGGATCTGAAGTTAAGAACCTGGAAATGAAAGCTGCTAATGCTGCGGCAGAGCTCAAACTTGGCTCCTCGCTTCGCGTTTCGGGAATCCTCACTTTGCAAAAGGGACGTATCAATGTACAGGGTAATACACTGACTATCGCAGGGGGTATCGGAAGCATTTCCGGCGGATCTGCCAGCAGCTATATTGTTACGGAGGCCAATGGCCAACTAAAACAGGATGTACCTGCCAGCAGCGCAACCATCTATCCTGTGGGACATGCGTCGGCTTATACGCCTGCCGTTATCACAGACCTAAAGGGTGCGGTTATTGCTGAAATGAGTGTAAATGTTCAACAAGGCGTAAAAGACCAGGGCAGTACTGGTACGGATATGGCCGCTACAAAGCCATTGGTTGATGCAACATGGACAACATCAGTTACCGGCACCAACCTCGACTATAGGCTGGAACTTCAGTGGACCGCAGCATCAGAGGTAAATGGATTTGACAGAAGTAAAAGTTTTGTTTCGCAATACAACAGCAAATGGAAAAATGAGGCTGGTACTGCCGCTGGTACAAACGGTAGCCTGTATACTGCGCAGAAAAACAATGTTACTTCGGGTGGCACATTTGCGGTACTCGATGAAAGCACACTAAGCATAAATAATATTGTTAATGGCGGATCTATCTCTCTTTATCCTAATCCTGCAAGAAACGTGTTACACATAACTGTAAATGAAAAGGCTACCGCTACCGTTTATAGTACTTCAGGACAGGCTGTTCTAACTGCAGAAGTTGACAGGAATAACAATGCTGTCAACATCAGCCATCTGCCTGCAGGCATGTACTTTGTACAGTTACTGGGAGAGGAAATAAATGGTACTGCACGTTTTATAAAGGAATAACAGGAAACCTGGCAGACCATAACTGATTGACAATATCCCTCCTACAGAGGGATATTGTTTTATGCAATATTTCGTAAATTTATAGCATACATAAAGCTACTACTTATGAAAACGTTTGGCATTAAAACAGTATACCTACAAATAATAATATCAGCCGCACTGATAATATCTTATATTCTCCTTGGGGAGGACTCGTCCCTACGCATAGCTTTCGGCATACCTTTTGGGCTAATGCTCGGGCAATTGTTATATGCTCCTGTTATCAGGATATCAGACAAAAGCCTGAGTATCTTCACCTTGTTTCC
>DATCSV010000144.1:0-9173 GCA_036568285.1 Flavipsychrobacter sp.
AACAAACCCAACCAGACCGGCCTCAGCCGCAAACATATAGTTGAGGCCTGCGACGAGGCTTTGGAGCGTTTGCAGGTGGATTACCTGGATTTGTTCTATTGCCACCGCCCCGATAAAAATGTGCCTATAGAAGAAGTGGTATGGACCATGAACCAACTGATACAGAGGGGTAAGATACTCTACTGGGGCACCAGCGAGTGGAGCGGCCCCGAAATAATGGAAGCCCATATGGTAGCCCGCGACCTGCGCCTGATAGGCCCGGCGGTAGAACAGCCGGAATACAACCTGTTCAAACGGGACAAGATGGAAGTGGATTACTACACCATATTCAAAAATATAGGTATGGGCACCACTATCTGGAGCCCCCTGGCATCGGGCCTGTTAACGGGTAAATATAACGATGGCATCCCCGAAGGTTCCCGCCTGGGGCTACAGGGCTTCGACTGGCTGAAAGACCGGGTAATGACGGACGAAAAGATTGCCCGTGTGCGGGACCTGGGCGCGGTGGCTAAAGATCTGGACACTTCACTGGCTACATTGTCTATAGCATGGTGCATCCGCAATCCCAACGTAACCAGCGCCATACTGGGAGCTACTAAAGAGGAGCAACTGCTGGAAAACCTGAAAGCACTGGAGATAGTACCCAAACTGACGGATGAAGTGATGGAGCGTATAGATACAGTGATGGGCACCAGGCCGGCAATGCCACAGTATTAGTAGCTTGAAATAGCAGAAATATAGCGTTTTATGCTTATTGGTTAAATAATTGCCCCTATATAAGCTATGCGGGGGGCTTTTTTTATATTTTTGCAAGCTTTACAAGCATATCCCTACAATATTATATGATAGCACTGGGTGGCAAGCCATTAGATTTAGATGCATTTGAACAGATAGTCCTGTACCAGAAGGAGGTCAACCTGACCGCCTCTGCGGTAAAGGAGGCTACACGCAGTTATGAGTTTCTCAGAGCTTTCTCGCAGGATAAACTGATATACGGTATCAATACAGGCTTTGGGCCTATGGCGCAGTACCGTATCAACGATGAGGACAAACGCCAGTTGCAGTACAACCTCATCCGCAGCCATGCCTCGGGTATGGGCGATAAGCTGAATACCGTGCAGAGCCGTGCCATGATGCTGGCCCGCCTGCACACACTGGTGCTGGGCTATTCGGGTGTTCACCCTGACCTGGTGCAACTGATGACCGACCTCATCAACCACGAGGCCTACCCGGTAGTGTATGCACACGGCGGCGTAGGTGCCAGTGGCGACCTGGTACAACTGGCTCACCTGGCATTGGGCCTGATAGGTGAAGGCATGTTCTGGTACCAGGGGGATATCGTTCCAGCACAGGACGTGTACCAGCAACTGGGCCTGAAACCACTGGACATAAACGGCCGTGAGGGCCTGGCACTCATGAATGGTACTTCGTCTATGACGGGTATAGGTGGTATCAACGTGATACGTGCCCACAGGCTGGTGGTATGGAGTATGTTGCTATCGCTGATGGTGAATGAGATGATGGAAGCCTACGATGACCACTTTTCTGCCGAACTGAACAACGTAAAGAAACACAACGGACAGCGCGCCGTGGCAGAATGGATGCGTATACTGGGCGACGACAGCCGCCTGATGCGCAAACGCCACGAGCACTTGTACGATAAGAAAGTGACAGAAACGGTAGTAGAAGATAAAGTGCAGGAATACTATTCGCTGCGCTGTGTGCCGCAGATACTAGGGCCGATATTTGATACGGTGCTGAATGCGGAAAAGGTGATAGTGGACGAGTTGAACTCCGTAAACGACAACCCCGTAGTTGACTATAAAAACCAGAACATATTTCACGGGGGTAATTTCCATGGTGATTATGTAGCGCTGGAAATGGATAAGCTGAAAATAGCAGTAACCAAACTGTCTATGTTGTCAGAACGCCAACTGAACTTTTTGCTGAACCCTGCGCTAAACAAGAAGTTGCCCGCCTTTGCCAACGCAGGCAGGCTGGGGCT
This sequence comes from Flavipsychrobacter sp., assembly GCA_036568285.1. Classification (GTDB taxonomy): domain Bacteria; phylum Bacteroidota; class Bacteroidia; order Chitinophagales; family Chitinophagaceae; genus UBA5543. The sequence continues at coordinate 2,006 of DATCSV010000144.1, forward strand.
CAACTTCGGTATACAGGGTATGCAATACCCGGCTACCTCCACTACGGCGGAGAACCAGGCACTGAGCAACCCCGTGTATATACACAGCATACCCAACAACAACGACAACCAGGATATAGTGAGCATGGGCACCAACGCCGCTATGATGTGCGCGCGGGTGATAGACAATACTTACGAGGTGCTGGCGGTAGAAGCGGCCGCACTGGTGCAGGCGATAGATATACGCGGCATAGCCGACAGGCTGGCGCCCGCTACCCGCTGGATGTACGATGGCGTGCGCAACCATTTCCCTTTCTTCAAAGAGGATTTTTCAGCATCGTCGCACCTGCAGGCTGTGAAGACCTGGATGAAAGACACGGATATAGTGGCGCAGTTTAAGAAGAAGATTTAAAATATAATGTGCTAACAGGATAATGCGGCATCCCGATAGCTATCGGGACGATAATATCAACTTGTCGCGCTTAACTTTTTACTTATGAATAAATATGCATTGGTTACAGGTGGTTCACGTGGTATTGGTAAGGCTTGTTGCATCAAGCTGGCGGAGATGGGTTATAATATATTAGTGAACTACAAGGGCAATAAAGAAGCTGCCGTGGAAACGGCATCACTGGTACGCGAATACGGCGTGAGTGCGCAGATATTGCAATTTGACGTAGCCAATAAAGAAGAAGTGAAACACGCCATCATCACCTGGCAGGAGCAGCACAACGACTGTATGGTAGAAGTGCTGGTGAACAACGCCGGCATACGCCAGGACACGTTGATGATGAGTATGACCGATGAGCAGTGGGAAAGCGTAATAGATACCAGCCTGCAGGGCATGTACTATGTTACCAAGCAGGTGCTTAACCAAATGCTGATGAACCGCTACGGCCGCATCATCAATATGGTATCCCTCAGCGGACTGAAAGGACAGCCGGGGCAGGTAAACTACTCCGCCGCCAAAGCGGGTATGATAGGTGCTACCAAAGCCCTGGCGCAGGAAATAGCCAAACGCAATGTAACCGTCAACGCCATAGCACCCGGCTTTATCAAAACAGATATGACCGAAGAGCTGAATGAAGCCGACCTGAAAAAAATGATACCCATGCAGCGCTTCGGCGAGGTGCAGGAAGTAGCAGACCTGGTAGGTTTCTTAGCTTCTAAAAACGCGGGTTACATCACCGGGCAGGTGGTGTCTATCAATGGCGGGTTGTACACATAGTAGTTAATTTCGTCATTGCGACAGAGTATTTATGAAAATAAATACGGCGGAAGCAATCTCGCCATAATGCATTTTACAATACTTAACTTTAACCATGAACCGTATTATCCCCATACTCGTAATCCTTTGGCTGACTGCTTGTGGTGATCCGCTAAACAAGAAGCCGGCAAATAATCCTGTTACAGACACCACCAACACAGGATTAGTCATAAATGGAGAATTTCCCGAAGAAGAAACAAGCTACACAATAGAGCCGACAGATACGATTTCTATTGGTAACTATACTTTGTACTTTACGCCCACTGATTCAATCCTCTTTCCCCCATATTATAGCGACCAAAAAATAAGGGATAGTTTTTGGCGTGTATTTGGTAATTCGCATGACGCTGCGAATGCTGTTGAGAATTATTTAGAGAAGAAATTACCTGAGATATTCACTTCAGATGATTCAACACTAACATTGCGACTAGCAGATGGCAAAAAACTAGTTCTGCTAAAATGGGATGAAGAAGAAATGCAGGGTTATTGTTTTGAAGGCTACTTTCCCGAAATTGATTATGTGTTGCTCTATGTACAGTACTATGAGGGCAGCGCTTACGCACTTGTAAACAGGAAGAACGGATTTATCAGAGAGATTCGCGGCATGCCTTATTTCACCGGTAACTACAAATCGTTCATTACGGTCAGTGTTGACATGGAAGCGAACTACAGTTTTAATGGCATAGAGTATTACACATTTACCGCGGACAGTGTAGTGCAGCAATTTGTACTGGGGACTACAAACTGGGGACCCAACAATGCCAAATGGCTCTCTGGCAACAGCGTCATCGTAGGAAAGGAAGACTGGATTGCAAACGCTGACACTTTTTACTACAGAACTGATTATACTTTAATGACAATCATGAGAAAATAACTTACACACGATGCTCACTGTCACTTAACAGAGCTTTTTTCTGAACTTATACTCTATACATTGTCAATTATTTGCTGCATTCCCCTTTTGTATTGATTTTTCTTCCTTAATACATTATTCTTATTGCTGTTCGTTTTTCTTAAGGGGTGGAGAGCTCGTTACCTTTGCAAGTCGAATTATGAAGGATAGGTCGGTGATACTGGTCGTGGACGACGACCGGGATGAATTATTGTTTTTGTCTGAAGCCTTTAGAGAGATAGGCCATGGAAACCCCGTAGCATACGCTGACGGTGGCATGCTGATGTTTGATATGTTGCATGAGACCGGGGCCAACCGTTACGGCCTTATCGTGCTGGATCTCAATATGCCGGGGATAGACGGACTGGAAACACTCAGGAAGCTGAAACAGCATGCTGAATATGCGCATATACCTGTAGTTATTTACAGCACATCGGGTAATGAGGCGGAAAAGAACCTGTGTATCCAATGTGGTGCGGTAGACTTTATTACAAAGCCAGACTCACGCCGCGGGTATATCACAGCCTGTACGCGTTTTGCATCCTTGCTGGGGTTGGCTAACTTATAACTACAGGAGAGAATTTGTATCTTGTAGCAGGATATATACACACACTAGTATGAAAAAGCTACCCGTAAGCTCCCTGCCAATAGATGAGGTTATTAAAGACATGGCCAGGGAGTTAGGTGTCAACTATACCTGTGTCTGCGATGAGTTCACCATTCAGATACCGAAAAGATTAGGTTCCGGTGAGATTTATGGTATTATGTTCGACTCCGGGCTGGGCATGATTAACTACGAGGTGACTTTTAATGAAAGGGTGCAGATCCATTTTGTAAAAAATAACGTACACCCGATAAAAGCAATATTCTGTTACGAAGGAACGGTAACACATTGTTTTGCAGATGACAAAGAGTCGACGCACACAATACATAAGTTTCAGAATGCCCTGGTGGCCAGCAAAACTACCGCGGGACATATTTTAACCTTCCCCAAAAACGTACCGGTAAAGTTCAACAGCATTGAGGTGAACAGGGAAGCTTTTCGCCAAAGGTTCAGTTGCCCCATCAGCGCCGTGCCCGAGGATATACAGGAGCTGTTTAATGATATACATGCAGGAAAGGCGTTCTATTACCAGGGCGATTACAGCCTGGAGATTTCAGGCATTGTCCATAACATCCGCGCATATAAGGGTAATGAATTTTTACGGCGCATGTTCCTGGAGGCAAAGGGCTATGAACTACTAACGCTGCAATTGGCGCAGTACATTGATGATAAGAAGGAACCTGGCTTTAAAGAAATCCTGCGTGGCAGCGATGTGAAGCTGATCAATGAAGCCGCAAACTACCTGATGGAGAACATCAAAGAGTATATCACCATACCTGATTTGTCTCAGAAGTTTGGGATAAACGAAAGGAAGTTGCAACAGGGTTTCCAGCACCTCTACGGCAAAACCATCAATAACTTCATGCAGGACTACCGCGTGGAGACCGGCGGCAGGCTGCTGCTGAGCAGCGACTTAAATGTTTCCGAGATCCTCAGGGAGATCGGGATTACCAATAGCAGTTATTTCGCCAAGATTTTCAAACAGCGATACGGCACTACCCCAAAAGCATTCCAGATGAAATATAAGTCGAAGTCGGGCAGCTAGATGGCCATTATTTAATGGGCACCTCGGCCACGCCGCTTATAGCCATAATGTCATCGTTCTGCTTGTAAGCCACTATATGGTAATTCGTCAGGTCAACTGCTTTAGGCAAAGCGAACCTGCCCTCGCCACGCGCTGTATTTACCACACGCAGCTCACGCACCACGTTGGTATGCTCCAGTTTTTTTCCTGCGTTCGCACCGGTTGTTACTTCATTAGCTGCATACAGCTGCACCAGTGCTATGTTCAGTACTTCATTGCTCTCCAGGCTGGTTTCGTATTTCACTACAATATCGCCACCCTCTCTTTTGGCAGATAATGTGATGGGCTCATTCTCCGCTTTGCGGAGTTCTTTTTCTATCAGGTTGCTAAGGTCTTTTTGCTCAAAGCCCAGCACATTCACCGTACCATTTACCACTGCTTGCGGGGTATATATAGGCTTAACGCCGAGTAGCGCTCCATATTTTTCCTGACGGGCTGTAAATTCGGGGTTGCTGAATTCATCTTTCCAGCCTTCTTTATCATGATAATCAACATGATACTGCAACGTATACAGCCTGTCGCCATATTCTGTTTCCAGCTTGGGCAGTAATTTTTCCGCTTCGGGCGAACTGCCGCAACCTTCAGAGGTGAATAGTTCGACAACGGCAAAGCCCTCGTTTTCATTGGCTGTCTGTGCATCAGCAGATAGAGCCGATGCGGCTATAAACAGTGTAATGAAACCGTATTTAATATTATTGAGCACCATAGATCTACATTTTATCTATGGTTAACGATTTAAAACGGGTTTTGTTTAGCTTACCCTACAGCACGCACGTCTATTACTTTCATTTGTAATGAGGTTCTGCCATTGTAGTCATTTTCGTCCAGGGTATACACTACATCAAACGGCCCCTGCTGAACGATGGGAAATTTATCCGCCATGTTGAAGCCAATACCGTCTATGGTGATGCCATTGTGCTGGTGTACCACTATCCGCAGGTGTTGTTCTTTCACTACGCGCGAGTTGCCCCTGAAGTCGTATACATGGCGGGTAAGGAATACCGGCCGCATATTGGACGGGCCAAAGGGCTCAAATTGTTTGACAATATTGTAAAAAGGGAATTTTATATCGCTGAGTTTTAACTCTGCGTCTATTTCTATCTCAGGTACCAGCAGGTGTGGCGCAATAGAGCCTGAAACCACGTGTTCAAACTTTTGCACAAAGGCGCTCACATTATCAGGGCGCATGGTCATACCGGCGGCATAGAAGTGCCCGCCGTAGTTTTCCAGCAGGTCGCGGCACTCGTGTATGGCATCGTAAATATTAAAGCCCGACACAGAACGTGCTGAACCCGTTACCTTATCATTGCTGAGGGTTAAAACTATGGTAGGGCGGTAATAATGGTCTATCAGCCGCGATGCCACTATGCCCACTACGCCCTTGTGCCAGTGCGATTGGTACAGTACCGTTGACTTACGCTGTTGCAGCACAGTGTCATTTTGCAGCATGGCCAGGGCCTCTTCTGTAGTGGTCTTGTCCACCTCCTTGCGGTCGAAGTTGTCAGAATGCAGCGCCTCCGCCAGGTCGGGAATTTTTTCCGGGTCTTCTTCAATGAACAGGTCAACGGCTTTGCGTGCATCGTCCATTCTGCCTGCAGCGTTTACGCGCGGACCTATTACAAATACCAGGTCAGATATGGTCAGTTCTTTCTTTACATCCGCCAGTTGCTTCAGTACCCTGATGCCGTGCGACGGGCTTTCATTTACCTTCTTCAAACCGTAGTATGCCAGCACACGGTTTTCTCCATCTATAGGCACTATGTCTGCTGCTATGCTGGTAGCTACCAGGTCCAGGTATTGGTAGGCAGTTTCTTCCGGCAGCTTCCATTGCTGCGCCAGTGCGCATATTAGTTTGAACCCGATACCGCAACCTGAAAGTTCTTTATATGGATAGGGGCAATCTGCCTGCTTAGGGTTGAGTATGGCAAAGGCCGGGGGCAGTGTGGCGTCGGGTGTGTGGTGGTCGCATACTATTACATCTATGCCCAGGGTTTTGGCGTATTTCACCAGCTCAACCGATTTGATACCGCAGTCCAGCGTTATCATCAGGGTATAGCCATGCTCATGTGCATAGTCAATACCGGCTTTCGATACTCCATATCCTTCGCGGTAGCGGTGCGGTACGTAATAAGTGATGTCACCCTTGTACTGGCTGCGCAGGAAGGAATACATAGAGGCTACAGCGGTAGTGCCATCCACATCATAGTCGCCATACACCATTATTTTTTCATGCCATTCTATAGCATCGGTTATTCGGGTTACCGCTTCGCGCATGCCTTTCATCAGGTAGGGGTCGTGCAGCTGCGATAGTTCAGGGCGGAAGAAAGTTTTAGCGCTGTCGTAATCTTTAATGCCACGTACCGCCAGCAGCCGGCATAATATAGGGCTGATGCGCAGTGAGCTATGCAGTTCTTTTATCCATGATTCGTCAGCCTGCTTTAACGTCCACCTCTTGTCATTACCCATTCCCGAAGTCCAGTTGCTGAACGGACTGATGATAGTCCGCCACCCATTTATCTAATTGCTGTTGAAAATCCTGCTGTTCTATGTTCTTGAAAAAGTCGCCTTGTGCCATAATTTTGCCGAGCAATTCATCCTGTGCTTCGGTGCAGCTGATAGCTGTTTTATACGGCGTATGGCTGAAAGATACCATTTCATATACTGATATGAACTGTTGGGGATAACGTTTCACCAATTCTTTCTCTATCTTCTTGCGCTCCAGGAATTTTGCATCCGCCACTTTATCACGCATTTCTATGAAGTTGTTCAGCGCCAGTTGTGCCACAGCATCGCCGTTGGGCTTGCGCATATCGTCATATACTTTCAGTATAGTGGCCCAGTCGTCGCCGTGTTTGTCCATCAGCCCCGCCAGTATCGTGCAGTCTTCAAAACCCGCATTCATGCCCTGCCCGTAAAAGGGAACTATGGCATGTGCTGCATCGCCTATCAGCGCGCTCTTATCTTTATAATGCCAGGGCTCTATCATGGTAGTGATGAGCGAAGAGGTGGGATTGGTAAAAAAATCCTCTAACAGGGTAGGCATTTTCGGCACAGCATCGGGGAAGTTTTCTTTGAAGAATGCCATTACTTTTTCCTCGGTGTCCAGTTGTGCGAATGAAGGCTCACCCTCAAACGGGAAGAACAGCGTACAGGTAAAATTGCCATCCGTATTGGGCAGGGCAATCATCATATAGTTCTTACGCGGCCATATATGCAGCCCGTTTTCTTCCAGTTGCAGGTTGCCTGCCGCATCGGGCGGTATCGACAGTTCTTTATAGCCATGCTTCAGGTAGAAATGGCGGGCGTCCACCCTGTCCATATAGGTATAGCTATTGCGCAGGG
>DATCSV010000145.1:0-3921 GCA_036568285.1 Flavipsychrobacter sp.
CCGAAGATATTATTACAACCGCCGGCTGTATGAACGCCATATCCTACTCGCTGCTGGCGCTTACCAAGCCGGGTGATACGGTAGCAGTAGAGAGCCCTGTGTACTTTGGTATGCTCCGCTTTGCGCAAAGCATCGGGCTGAAGGTGCTGGAGCTGCCTACAGATCCCGACACAGGCGTGGACCCCGACGACCTGAAGAAGGCATTGAACAAACATAATATAAAAGCCTGTTTCTTTGTTACTAACTTCAGTAATCCCCTGGGCTATTGTATGCCCGATGAGACCAAAGAGGCAACCGTAAAATTGTTGTCCCATCACGGAGTACCGTTGATAGAAGATGACCTGTATGGGGATGTGTACTTTGGCAAGCAAAGGCCCAAGAGCTGTAAGAGCTTTGATGAAGAAGGCAATGTGCTGTGGTGCGGCTCGGTATCCAAAACGCTGGCGCCGGGCTTCAGGGTAGGTTGGGTAGCTCCGGGCAAATATTTTGAGAAAGTAAAGCGGCTGAAACTGTACAACAGCATCACATCGGCTACCCCGCAGCAAACAGCTATTGCCAACTTTATGGCAGAGGGCGGGTATGAGCGGCATATGCGCAAACTGCGGCAGACACTGCATAGCAACAGCCTGCAATTTGCCCGTGCGATAGGTGAGTATTTTCCTGACAATGTGAAGATGAGCAGCCCCAAGGGTGGTTTCATCTTCTGGTTGGAGCTGGATAATAAAATAGATACCTACGCCGTGTACCGCGAGGCGGCGCAGCATAAGATCAGCATCGCCCCGGGCAGCATGTTCACCCTGCAGGAGCGCTACAGCAATTGTATGCGCATCAGCTACGGCATGCCCTGGACCGACAGGGTAGACAATGCCCTGAAGACACTGGGTGGACTGGTGAAGGGGATGATGTAGCGTGTAGCGCTACGCTACACGCTACAATCTGAATTAAGCCAGGCTGATAGTACGTGCAGGTTGCGGCTTGCGGTACAGGGTGTACAGCACTACCGACAATACGCAAAACACACTCTCTATCATCAGCCACTGAGAGCCGAACGCACCCAGCGAACCCTCTGCCGCTATGGTAATGAGGCGCGATACTGCATAAGCTCCCCAGAACAGGCTAAGGAATGCCAGCGCTTTCTTCCTGTCTTTGATGAGCAGGTATATGAGCTGCGTAATAATGACCAGGCCCACACCGCCGTATATACCCCTTATGGAGCTGTAGGCATCAGTATTGGGCAGTTGTACCTGCACCAGGTCCATCACCGATTGTGGGTTGGCCATAGCCATCAGGCTGACCATGAGTAAAGAAAAGGCTGAAAACAGGATGAATACAGCCGATGCGATGTTGATGATTTTGTTCTTGTTCATATCTTTTAAATTTTATGCAAAAATGTATCCGCCGGCACAACTAAATCTTGAGCTATACCAAGATTTTCAATATTCATCAATATCACTATTCTTAGATTTGTACCCTATATGAATAAGATGAGGTTAATACGGGCGATAGTTTTACTGTGTCTTCCTATGGCAGCTACTGCACAGTACGAAGTACATGTATCAGGTGCTATGAGTAATGTAATGAAGAAGGGTCAGTTGTATGGCACCATCAGCCTGGATACTATACAACAGCCACACCTGTTTGGGCTGGGGCCGGTAGAATACCTGGCGGGAGAGATAACTATTGCAGATGGCAGAGCATACACATCTAAAGTATTATCGCCTACGGCTATGGAGGTAAAAGAAACCTATGATCTGAAAGCACCCTTCTTTGTTTATAGCCGGGTGGATGACTGGAAGGAATACACATTGCCGGATAGCGTAACGGGTATAGAAACATTAGAACGCCACCTGGATGGCATCAGCCGCAATTCCCAGCGCCCATTTGCTTTCAGGCTGGAAGGCGTGGTGCCATCTGCCAGAATACATATAGTGAACCTGCCGCCGGGTACAAAGGTGAGTAAGCCCGCTGATGCACAAAAGGGCAAGACTTATTATCCGGTAAAGAATATGCATGCAGATATCATCGGGTTCTTCTCAACTGAGCATCAAACAGTATTTACCCACCACGACCGTTACATACACATGCACCTGGTATCGAAAGACAGGAAAACCATGGGCCATATTGACGAGCTGCTGCTGAATAAAGAGTTGAAACTGTATTTGCCGTTTTGATGTGCAGACTGTAGCGTTTAGCGCGCGCTACAGTTTGGTAGGTGGCTGGTCTATGACTGTTCGGTATTTATCCTGGGTACATGCTTTCTCATGTTATGTGGACAAATCGCGCACTTAAAGCCACATAAACACAGTAGCTTTGTATTGCTTATTATCTGTAATCATTTGAAAATATTAAACAGAGTCATTGCAAAAACCTTGGTTGTCTGGCTGCTATGCATACCTGCGATAGCAACAGGTCAAAAGCAGGGACGGTTGCTGACAGACTCTTTGCTGGCTGAAATATCCACGCACAACAGAGATACCTCATTAGTCAGTCTATACGATTTACTCTCTTATACCTATGCCAATATTAATCCTGACTCAGGCCTGTTATTTGCCGGGGAGGCTTTGAGCCTGGCTAATGAGCTGAATTGGGAAAGGGGGAAAGCAGCCGCATATTCTGACATGGGTATCAACCATAATGTACGATCCGAAAGATACAAGGCACTTGAATACTATGAGAAAGCGTTGGAGATATACAGGAAGCTGGATGCTAAAACCAGCGAAGCCGCTGTATTGTCTAATATGGCATTGGTATACCATAAGCAGAGCAGCTATGCCAGGGCATTGGATTATTACATGCAGGCGCTTGCCGTAATGGAGGAGACAGGCAACAAAGGTGGTATTGCTATTACGCTGGAGAACATTGGTACATTGTACAAAGAGCAGGGTGATTATGAAAAAACCGAAGGGTATTACAAAAAAGCCATAGCCCTGAACAGGGAGATAAATGACGGTGCGGGATTAGCCCGTAACCTGGGTAATATGGGCATAGTGTACGATGCCCGTGGCAAGTACACACAGGCGTTGGAATCTCATTTGTCAGCCTACGAAGCCAATAGGAAGATCGGTAACAGATACGGTATGCAGATAAACCTGGCTAATGTGGGTATTGCGTACCTGCACATGGGCAAGTTGCAGCAAGCTTTGGAAAAGCAGCAACAGGCATTACTCATCAGCGAAGAACTGGGTGACAAAACCAGTATTGCTATCAACGCTGGTAACCTGGGTGAAACGTACTATTCGCTGGCGCAGGAAACCGGGTCCGCTACTCATAGCGAACTTGCAATAAAACACCTGGACAGGTCAGTGGCCTTGTGTATGGAAACCAATGCATTGGCACCGGCGGCTGAGTTTATTAAGTTCCTGTCGGATGCGTACCTGCTTTCGGGCAATTACCGACAGGCTTATAAGTATCAGAAAATGCTGACGGATGTAAAAGACACGGTATATACGGTTAAATCGAAACTGGAAATAGCAAACCTGGAAAGCCAGCGGGAGGTAGCTTTGAAAGAAAAAGATCTGCAACTGAAAAATAAACAGATAGAGATAGCGCAACTGGAAATAAAGAAACGGCGTGCTGTACAGGGTTTTTATGTTGCTGGTATTATGTTGCTGGCTGTCGTCCTGGTAGTTACTGTTATGAACATTGTGTCTTACAGGAAGTCTAACAGGCTGTTGGCAGATGAAAAAAGGCTGCATCTGGAAACCATATTAAATCAGAATATGGAGATCAAAGCACGGAATGAAATATTGGAAGAGATGGCCCATAAGCACTCGCATGACATAAGAGGCCATGTGGCTACTATTCTGGGGTTATCACAAATGTTCAACAGGCAGGAGTATGCGGATGAAAATAATAAAGTAATTGTTGATGGTATAGCAGATTCTGCCGAAGCCCTGGATGAGGTGATAAAAGAGGTTGTTC
>DATCSV010000146.1:0-6705 GCA_036568285.1 Flavipsychrobacter sp.
CGTTGAAGAAGTAAGCCAATTCTGTTGACTCACCGGATGTAGTAGTAGCATACAGGGCTTTGGTCAACACCCAGGAGGTGGAGCCACCTTTCATGCCGGCGTGTTTCAGCCATTGCTGATTGGCGGGGTTATCCATCAGCCTTTCCATTACTGTGCTTAAATGCTTCTGCGTAGTACTGTCAAAGTAAGTCCGGCTGTTTATCTTTTGCATGACGGACACATAATCTTTGACTGTTGCTGCCGGCAGGCGGTCGCTCCATACCTTTTGTACATTCATCGGCAGGAAAACGATATTGTTCTTGTAGCTGGGCTCGGCCTTCATTTTGTTATGCTCCACGGCAGATAAAGCCCTGTACTCTTCTATGGAAAGCTTTTCCAGGTCGGCAACACTCTTGCCGTTGATCACTCCCAGGCTGCTGACAAAGTAGTACAGTGAGTCATGGTTGGGAAGTCCTAATGTGATGAGGCGTCTGTTTACATTGTCTAAGCCCAGCAGGTCCAGCAGGTACTCCGTATTGGCATTGGAGCTGAAGTCTATCATGCCCTTTGCAACCTCTTCCAGGTGTATTTTGCCGTTTTGCAGCTTGGTCATGGCCTTCATATAGGCTAACCATTCGGGGTGTGCATTGCCATCTGTATTGGGTATATAGTATTTATCCAGTTCAGTAGTGTCAATCCACTGCATCGGGTCTATTTTGCCCTCTGCTGCCTGGTGTGCATACTCTATAGCTATTATGACCTTGACGGTGCTGGCCAACGGCATTTTCCTGCCGGAGTTAACATCAGCCGATACTTTGCCATTTTGTACCAGGTATACTGCACTTTTATCTGGGTTTTTGCTGATGAAATCGGCAATTACATTATTACCTTGCTGTGCAAAAGTATTTCCTGCCATACATATAATAGCAGCCGCAGCTAAGAAGATAAGCTTCATTTTCATTTGTGAAAGTTATAAAAGTAAATCGTACTGTTTGCCCTAAAGTTACAGCAGTTTTACCTCTTCGACGTGTTTAGGTATGGGGCACCTGGATGGTGACTACCGTACCCTTGCCGGGGGCAGAATCCCACTCGATGCTGCCTTTCAGGTAGTGTATACGCGTCTGCATGTTTTTCATCCCGATGCCCCCTGATTCGTCCCCAGGATTAAATCCCTTCCCGTTATCCTCGATGGTAGCACTGATGCCTTCTTCATCTTTTATCAGTGTGATATCCAGCTTATTGGCTTTGGAATGCTTGATCACATTGTTCACACATTCCTGTATTACTCGATACAAAACGGTTTCGACATTGGATGGCATGCGTTCGTTGATGCCATCTGTATACAGCGAAACTTCCAGTGCACGCTCGTCTATCTTTTGTATGAATTCCCTGACAGCGGACACCAGCCCCGACTTCAGCAGGGCATTGGGCATGATATTATGTGATACAGACCTTACTTCTTTGCAACTGTCATCCACGAGGGAAAGTGCTTTCTCAAACTTAAGTTTTTTGTCCTCTGTCTCAAATGCGAGGTCGTTAGCTATTACGGAGAGGTTCATCCTGGCTGCGCTCATCAGTTGCCCCACACCATCGTGCAGGTCGCCGGCTATACGCTGGCGTTCCCTTTCTTCCGCTTCCAGTACAGCCTGCGTAGCCAGCTCTTGTTGCTGCATAACTGCTTGTTGGAGTTTGGCCTGCTGCATGAGCCTGTAGCGCCGGTAATAAGAATAACTGAGCAAGCCGCCTAATAGCAATACTCCCGATATCCCACCAATAATATAGTTCTTGTTCTTTAATTCTGACTGCTGCAGGGCTATTTGCTGTTCCTTCTTCTCTGTTTCGTACTGAGTTTGCAGTTCAGAAACATGTTTTGCGGTGTTTTCTGTAAGCAGTGAATCGTTGATGGTGCGCGCTTGCCGATAGAAATCATACGCCGACTTAATATCCCCTTGCCATTCAGCCACCGTAGCACTCCACGATAGAAGATCTATACGTTCACGAAGTAGTTGCTCCTGTATAGTTATTTTTTCGGCAGAGTCGGCGTAGGTGCGCCACTTTGCATAATCCTTCAATTCGCTATATACTCTTGCCAACTGAAAATAGGACATATACATACCGTATTTATCATTGTTGAGCTTATCATATTTCAAGCACCTCTTGAGTGTGACTATTGCCTCATCATATTTCAGTTGAGCCCTGTAAAGGTCTGCCTTATTGGATAACACTGTCGCCAAGGCACGTCTGTCTTTTGAAAGTTCAGCGTAACGAAGCGCGCTGTCATAATACTTTTCAACTTTATCCCACTCCTGCTTTTCCAGGTATATAGTACCGATGTTGTTATAAATTAAGGATAGCCTGGTGGTCTCACTTGTCTTTTTTGCCAATTGATTAGCCTTCAGGTAATATTCCAGGGCTTCGTCCCATCGGCGCATTTTTTTATACAGAATCCCAATGCTATTATATACACTGGCCAGGCCATCATTATCTTGTAGCTGTTCAATTATATCCAATGCTTTTAGCTGAAAGGTGAGCGCTTGTTCATAATTGCCCCGATCTCTCATTACGGCACCTTTGAGTATGTAACTCTCTGCTTCGTTTCGCCTGTCGTTGTGTTTCAATGAGTGGCCCAGGGCTTCTTCTGCATACAATAGAGTAGTGTCGCCGGAGATGATGCGGTATTCATTTCCCAGGGCTATGTATAGACCTGCCTTTTCTTTTTTTACAGCCGACTTTAAACTCCTTGTAAGGCTGTCAATAGCTATACGCACATCCTGTGCCTGCGCAGCAAGGCCTGATATTAATAAAAGGAATGATAGAATATACCGCATGATAACGAACACCTAATATACAGTATTTGTATAAGTGCTTTATCCGTACCAGTGGGTATCGCTTATTTCATCACCCCCAGGTGTGTATGCTTAAATCCTTCGAAATGCTTCAGCCCGAAACCGAAAATCCTGTCGAAAGATGCGTGTGCGAATAAAATCAGTCCCGCAAGTAATGTATAGTCATTCTGTAGCCAGTACCCGGCTATGGCTATAACAGCAGCCAGCCCCTTGTGGTGGAACAGGTTGTAGGTTATTGCACCGGTCTTATTGCCTGCCAGGTAGCCGAGCATACCCAGGTCAGGACTGAAAAACAATATAAAATAGAGCCACCAGCTAAGGGCAATGTCCGGTAAGCCCATAAGGTAAATAGCTGCGGCTGTCATGGCCAGTTCTTCCAGTTGAATGATACGTTTCATTGTACTTTGCTTTTGTTACAACAAAGGTCGGTGGGAAATGAAAGTGCCAACTTGATATAGGTTAAGAAATCAACCCAGTTGTTTCTTACGCAGGCGGCTGAGGGTTTCGGGCGTCATGCCCAGCATAGATGCCAGGTATTGCAAGGGTACCTGGTTGAAGAGGTCAGGCTGTAATGCAAACAGCTTGTTATACCGCTCTTCAGCAGTCATGAACAGGTGGCTGTTAACGCGCTCCTCCAGTATGATAAAGCATTTGGCGATGAACAGTTTTTCCAGCCGGTGCCACTCTGGTATAGTATTGCCGAGTGATTCGTAATCCGGTTTTTCTATGGTGTATAGCTCACACTCAGTGAGTGCTTGCAGGTTCCAACGCGCAGGAGTGTTGAAGATAAATGAAGCCAGGTCGGTTACGAAATAACCTTTGGTGGATATCCATTGTGTTACCTCTTTGTCTTCTACAGAGGTATATATCCTTATTAAGCCTGATTGTATAAAACTAAGCTGGTTACATTGCCGGCCCTGTTTCAGTAGGTAATCTCCCTTCTTCACCTGTCTGTATTGAAACTTTGAAGCAATAGCCGCCAGGTCCTCGCTCTTTACCTCAAAATACGATTGTATGTACTGTTGCAGGTCTGACATTATTCTATGTTTCTATCCGCACGAATCGTGTTTAGCCCGACCGCTGAAGTTGTTTTGTCAAAGTACAATGTAGCATCGTATATGTCAATCAATTTTTGTTTGCGGTAATATGATTTTTCCCATTTTTCCCAGTACAGGGCACCTATTGATTTAGTTTTTATTTCGTTTGAAAGGAAGTCGCGAAGTAAATTGTTTTGAGACACCATGGTATAATCCAGCAGGAATATCGGTATGTCAGTTTTTTTAAAATAGTAATCTGTGGAATTTTTTAGGGTATTGTTAATTGTAAAGGTGACGACTTCGTATCGTGACGCCAAATCGTTGTCAGCATACCTGGCACGCCGTGCACGAAAACTGCCTGTGTTAAAATCAAAACCAATAGAGTAGTATTTGTCTCCATAAATCTTCTTCAGCCAGTACCCCATACTATAATACCCATAGTTTGCAGCTACTTTGGATTTGTTAATGTGGGCGTTGTGTGCCCAAATGACAATTTTTTCAGTGCCATAAAAATCTGTAATCCATTTTATATTCGCCGCCATACAACTATCACGGTAGTGAGGACCGGACTGGGCATTTTCAATTGCCTGAACAAGTATCGACAAGTGCTGTAAATGTGATTGGTATTCAATTTCGCCCGACGTATTTACAAATTCCATTTTATATGATTGGGCAAAGCTGTACAGATCTTGTACTTGTTGCAGGATATCGGCTTTCGTAGTTTTATTTAAAGAGTAAAGGTACCTTTTGGTGGAAGCTACTGAATCCAGCACTATTTTGAATTTACGATAATCTACTTGATGCTTATCAAGCTGTGCTTTTATTTTTTTTGCGGCAACCATTCCTGTTTGCATATCGAAACCAAGGAAATGGACTTTTTGTGTATCAGGTTTACCCTCATTGAAAGTCCGCATCCACTTGATCATATCAAGCACTTCAATTGTATTCCACGTCCAGAAATATATTCCCCTAAGTGCTTGTTGTGGATCACCAATTCCATAAAGAACATAGTCATTAATAGCCTCACATTCCGGCTGGTTTGCCTCAATTGCAAACAGCCTATAACCCATGTTTTGAACCATGTATTTTAATAAACGATGCTTCATCTGGAAGAATTCTTTCGTGCCATGAGTAGATTCCCCAAGGGCAATTATTGATTTGTCTTTCAATAGGTTTTCAAGAAAGACAAGATCATTGTCAGGACCAATAGGATTGGGGGTGGTAATTGGGTAGGCATACTGTTTTATTGCACTTACAAGTTCTTTATTCTGTGCCGTTGATTGCAGTGCCAACAACGTTGTCGTAACTATAAGTATTATCAGGCGTAGCATAGATTAAAAATAAAGAAAGCCCCGTGTTTTTTACACGAGGCTTGGAAATAAATTACTATAAACTAGGCATTTGCATGTTGCTCGGCCGCTGCATGCTCCAGCGCACCCAGGTAACGTTCCGCATCCAGTGCAGCCATGCAGCCGCTACCGGCAGCAGTTACCGCCTGGCGGTATATCTTGTCCTGCACATCACCGCAGGCAAATACGCCTTCAATGTTTGTTTTGGAAGTGCCGGGTGTGGTTTTAAGATAACCCGCATCATCCATATCCAATACACCTTTAAACAGGTCTGAATTGGGCTTGTGCCCGATAGCCACAAAGAAGGCACTAACCGGTATGGTGGTATCTTCGTTAGTCTGGTTGTTGGTGATGGTTACGCCTGTCACCTTTTTATCGCCCAGTACTTCCTTCGTTTCAGAGTTCCAGTATATTTTGATGTTCGGTGTCTTTTTCACACGCTCCTGCATAATAACGCTGGCACGCATCTCGTCGCGGCGCACTATCATATGTACGGTGCTGCAAATTTTAGACAGGTACAGCGCTTCTTCAGCAGCCGTATCGCCCGCACCTACTATGGCCACTTCCTGTCCTTTGAAGAAGAAACCATCGCATACCGCACAGGCAGAAACACCATGCCCGTTGAGGCGTTGTTCCGATTCAATATTCAGCCACTTAGCTGATGCACCCGTGGCTATAATGAGTGCATCCGTTTCTAACCATTTTTCTTCGTCTATCTCTACACGGAAGGGGCGTTTTGAAAGGTCTACTTTGGTAGCGTATCCCCAGCGGATATCGGCACCCATGCGGGCAGCCTGCTTTTCAAAATCCACCATCATCTGCGGGCCCATAATGCCGTCAGGATAACCCGGGTAGTTTTCTACGTCAGTTGTTATCGTCAATTGTCCGCCCGGTTGCAGGCCCTGGTATAATACTGGGTTCAGCCCTGCGCGTGCAGCATATATAGCGGCAGTATATCCCGCCGGACCGGAGCCAATAATCAAGCAATGTACTTTTTCTATGTCAGCCATAATAGTCATTCGTTAGTGTGCAAAAATGCGAAAAAAATCGCAGCCGTGGGTTATACCTGTATAGATAAAAGTCTATTCCGCAACGATGGTATAGTATAAAGCACCATACCCGGCCCACACGCCCAGGGCGCCGTTACTGATATTCGATTTTACCTGGATCGGGGTGGCAAAGGGGCTACCCAATGTGCCCAAGGCATATTCGTAGGTGCTCCAGAAATTGTAAACGTTTTTTTCTATCGCAGTCCACTTCACGGTCACGGTATCACCAGGGTAGCAAACACCCAGTGAGTCGAACGAGGTAATAGCGGCACGAGGTTCGCCCAGGGGGAATTCTGAGTTGAATGCAGTGCCATTGATTATTTCGTCGTTGAATACAGAGTTAAGGGCAGGAAGCATAGGGCCGTTATTCACGGAGGTGTAATACCTCAGGTAATTGCCGGCTGTATCCGGATCTTTGAAGTAGATGCGCAATATCCGGCTGTTC
>DATCSV010000147.1:0-3024 GCA_036568285.1 Flavipsychrobacter sp.
CTAAGGACATGTCGGGCAGTTTCCTGCTGATACATGGTACAGCCGATGATAATGTGCATTTTCAGAATGCTGTGATGCTGACAGAAGCGCTTATTCAGGCCAACAAGGAATTTGAAAGTGAGTATTACCCCGATAAACAGCACGGCATCAGCGGAGGCAATACCCGTTACCATTTGTTCAACAGGATGACGAACTTCATTCTCAACAATCTTTGATAATGTATCTTTGACGGATGTCCGGGATAGTTAAGAAGATAAAAGAGTTGGCGATTGTTCAATGGGTGGTACGTACAGCAAAACGGATCAAGCTGCCTGGCAAAGAGCGCTTGTCTGTATATGATGTCAGTTGGTTTTTCTTTAAGGAGCTGGGCAACAACCGTTTGTTTGACAACTGTGCAGCGGTTACTTACAACTTTGTGATGGCCTTGCCGCCCACGCTGCTTGTTCTTTTTTCATTGGTGCCTTATCTGCCGCTTAAGGGGGTACAGGATATTATCCTGGATACACTTAGAATTGTGGCCCGCAACCAGCAGTTGTATGACAGCATTGCCACGGTGATAGTCGACTTTATGAACAACGGTAGGGGAGAAGTACTTTCTTTCGGTATTATTTTCACATTGTTCTTTGCATCTAACGGTATGATGGGCCTTATCAAGAGTTTCGAACGGCAACACTTATCTGTATACATTCCTAAGTCGGAGCTGGCGCAGCGTTGGAAAGCAATAAAACTCACGCTGCTGCTGCTGGTTATAGCAATTCTCAGCATAGTGGTGCTTATTATACAAAGCAGGGCCGTCAACGACTTGTTGGTACTTATTTTCCATAACGTCTGGGTCGTTAAGCTGGTGAGCATATTAGTGGTGGTAATGATACTGTTTACCGGTATCTCGGTTATCTACCGCTACGGACCTTCACTTAGCCATCGTGTGCGGTTCTTTTCGCCGGGGGCTATTATGGCCACTACATTGTCTATAACGGCATCGGCTGTATTCTTTTTCCTGGTCGACAATTTCATCCAGTACAACAAAATATATGGCTCTATCGGTACGCTGATGGCCTTTATGGTGTGGATATGGCTCAACATTTTTGTCATACTGGTGGGCTACGACTTGAATGTGAGTGTAATGATGGTGAAAAAAACCTATAGGGAAGCAAGAGATGAAGAAGATAGCGTTAAGTAGCTTGTTGATTTCTGCGTCTCTATTGGTGCAGTCTTGCGGTGGCGGGCAGGCTGTACCGCGCAAGGTGGTGTTTACCGAGCATGTAGCTCCCATTATATTTAACAACTGTACTATCTGTCATCGTCCTGATGGTATCGGGCATTTTAATTTGATTACCTACGAAGATGCCAAACGTTATGCTTCCGGTATCGCATTCACCGTTAGAGAAAAGATAATGCCGCCCTGGCCTGCCGACCCGCACTATACCGAGTTTGTAGGACAGAAAGTGCTTACAGAACGGGAAATAAGGATATTGGAAAAATGGGTAGAGGATGGACTTGAAGAAGGGCCTGCAGACGCTTTGCCGCCTTTGCCTTCTTTCCCTGCAGGCTCTATGGTGGGCCGGCCGGATGTACGCATACCCGTTCAGCCTGTATATCTCGATGCCAATAGCGCGGACAAATTCCTGATAGTTAAGGTGCCTTTCGAACTCCCCGCAGATACCTACGCAAGCCTGGTGGAATTTGTGCCAGGCAGGCACAATGTAGTGCACCATGTCAATGGCGATATGGTGAAGTACGATTATCATAAGAAGCAGAATGTATTTGAAGGAGAACGGGTAACGGACATGGTGCTGGATAGTACTATCAAGATGGCTTTTGAAAAACTGGGCCTGCCCAATGACGATGGTACGTACCCTGTATTGCAAAAGTCTGTAGTTAATTATCTGCCGGGAACATACGGACAGATGTACCCCAAGGGTATAGGTGGTTATTCTATGCCGCGCAAGGGGGCTTTCCTGCTCAACGACCTGCACTATGGCTTTACTGCCGACGAAGCAGTTTGGGACAGCTCATACATCAACATCTTTTACTCAAAGACTAAGCCCGACCGGCCTGTTCAGGAGTTCCAGATGGGTACACTTGGTGTTTCGCCTGTTGAACCCGACCTGGTGATACAACCTAATACAGTAAAAAAGGTACATACCAGGCTTACCATACCCGATGATATTTCTATCCTTACCATCAACCCTCATATGCACTTGTTAGGTAAGAGTTTTAAAGCCTATGCGCTCAAGCCCGATGGGGATACTATACGCCTCATTTCTATACCCCGGTGGGATTTCCATTGG
The DNA here is from genome assembly GCA_036568285.1 of Flavipsychrobacter sp. Taxonomy (GTDB): domain Bacteria; phylum Bacteroidota; class Bacteroidia; order Chitinophagales; family Chitinophagaceae; genus UBA5543. The sequence continues at coordinate 2,292 of DATCSV010000147.1, forward strand.
CAGTACTTCTATACCTTCAAAAAGATGGTGAAGATACCGAAGGGCAGCACCATCATAGCCGAAGGGGTGTATGACAATACACGAAAAAACCTTAATAACCCATACAGCCCGCCACGCCTGGTCAGGGATAATGATGGCAGTATGCGGGCTACTGACGAGATGTTCCAGTTTATCATTACCTACCTTATGTACCGCGAGGGTGATGAAAATATCAGCCTGGATACTCAGGCCCAATAAAAAATTGGCTGTTTAGCCAACTTTCCTGAAATTTATAACTTATAAAACATTAATCATGAACAAATTCGTTACGATAATGGCTGCCCTGGTTATGAGCAGCAATGCCTGGGCTCAAAACAATTTCACAAGCATAGAAATAGGCACCGAAATTCCTATGGCCGATCTGAAAATGCAATCGGTAGGCAAGAAGGAGGTATCGCTGAATGATGTAAAAACTAACACAGGCCTGCTGGTGATGTTCTCCTGCAACACCTGTCCTTATGTTATCAAAGCACAGGATAGAACTAAAGAAATGGTGGCCTTTGCACAGGAGAAAGGCTTTGGTGCAATTATAGTCAACTCCAACGAGGCAAAACGCGATGGCGACGATTCTTACAAGGCTATGGCCAGGTACGCCAAAGAGCAAGGTTATAAAGCTCCTTATGTGGTTGATGCGGGCTCAAAGCTGGCGGATGCTTTCGGAGCTACCCGCACTCCCGAGGTATTCCTTTTCGAT
>DATCSV010000148.1:0-3363 GCA_036568285.1 Flavipsychrobacter sp.
GTGTGGTGTACTTCTTTCATGTGCACATCGTAAGAGGGTTGCCCCGCCATCAACTTCGCTAGCAGTTTGTTTACCTCAAAGAATATGTTGACTCCTACGCTGTAGTTGGAGGCGTAGAGGAATGCTGTATTGTTGTCCTTAGCGGCTTGTTCGGCTTCGGGTATATCATGGTTCCAGCCGGTAGTGCCGCTGGTAACGGGTACGCCCGCCTGCAGGCACAGCAGCACATTGGCTTTAGCCGCTTCGGGTTGTGTCATTTCTATTACGGCATCCGCTTTTTGCAGGTTTTCGGCTGTCAGGTCTGCCTGGTTGGCCGAGCTGATCTTCAGTACGATATTATGCCCCCTTTCGGTAGCTATCTGTTCGATGGTTTTACCCATTTTGCCGTATCCTATCAGTGCGATGTTCATAAAAATCAGAATATTAAAGAAAGTATGGTAAATATGGCGAAGACAATACTGCCTATGCCGTTGGTGGTCATAAATGCGATATTCACTTTGCTGAGGTCGTGCGGCTTCACTAAGGTGTGCTGGTATATCAGCAATCCTATAAAGATGCCCGCACCCGTCCAGTATATCCAGTTGAAGGATGCCATAAAACCGGCAGCGATTACCAGTGCAGCCGATATGATGTGCAGCAGCGTAGATACACTCAATGCGTTCTTCACCCCCAGCGCTGCTGGTATTGAGTGTAGTTTATTGCTGCGGTCGAAGCCCTCATCCTGCAAAGCATAGATAATATCGAAGCCCGAGACCCATGTGATCACTACGCCGGAAAATATCAGCGGTAGCCAGTTGAAATAACCTGTAACCACCAAATATGCCCCAATAGGCGCCAGTGACAGGCCTAAACCCAGCACAAGGTGGCAGAGCGCGGTGAACCTTTTGGTATAGCTGTAAAACAATATCACGAACAGTGCTACAAAAGAGAGGTAAAACACCAGCATATTGATAAAGGAGCATGTGACAACAAACAATACACAGTTGGCTATCACAAACCATAATGCGCTTTGTGCATTTATCACTCCTGCCGGTATTTCCCTTTTTGCCGTACGGGGGTTGCGGGCGTCTATATTTCTGTCAAGGTAGCGGTTGAAAGCCATAGCCGCCGTGCGGGCAAATACCATGCACAGCAGCATCTTCAGCAGCAGGTGCCACTCAAAACTGTGCTGCTCGTAGATAACCGCCAGCGAAAAACCGATGAGCGCAAAGGGCAGTGCAAACACCGTATGGCTGAACTTTATCAGCGACAGGTAATCTTTGATACGCTGCATCATTGTTATACCGGCTGTACTCATTTTTCTTTCACCTCTACTGTGAAGCCGATAGATACAGCTTCTTCCTGTGCGTTGCTGTACACAAGCACGTTTTTGTTTTGTATACCGGGGCGGTTGGTACTGTTAAACTCCACCACTATCTCGCCCTCGCCGCCCGGTGGTATCGGCTCTTTAGGGTAAGAAGGCACCGTGCAGCCGCATGAAGCCACCGCGTTGGATATCAGCAATGGATTAGTGCCTGCATTTTTGAAACGGTAAGCATGTTTCACCACCTCACCTTCAGTAATAGTACCAAAATCGTGCTTGGTATTATCAAAACTAATGATGGTCTTGGGCATAGACTTCACTTCTTCTTTACGCTTGTCTACCAGCTTTTCATCTTCGTGTACATGATTGCCACCCTCGCCAATGTTGTATTTATTAAACAGGGCAGTGCTGCTTACACCGCTCAGCTCTACAATGGCTATAGCAAATACCGACAGCGTAAGTATAGTCAGCAGTATCGTTTTTAATTGTGGATTCATTTCTGTTGTTATTTTTAAGTTTGTAACGGGTGCAATTTAATTAACTATTCTGTTCCCACACCTGCGCCAGGTGTACCAGCACTTCTACCGCCTTTTCCATGTCCTGCACGCTCACATATTCCTGCTTGCTGTGTATGGCCATTTCTCCGGTAAAGATATTGGGGCAAGGCATACCCATAAATGATAACCTGGAGCCATCGGTACCACCGCGAATGCTCAACTTCTCTGCTGTAAGTCCTGCGCGTGTATAGGCTTCTTCCGCATTACTCATCACAAATGGGTGCTTGTCCAGCATTTCCCTCATGTTGCGGTATTGTTCTTTCACTATAAAGTTGACCATAGTGCCGGGAAACTCCTGTGCGGTTTCCAGCGCTATCTGCCTCAGCCTTTCTTCGTGTTCTGCCAGCTTTGCAGTTACAAAGTCGCGCACTATAAACTGCACGGTGGCTTTCTCTATCTGCCCCTCGATGCTTACGGGGTGTACAAAGCCCTGCATACCCTCTGTTGTTTCAGGGCACCATTCATCTTTAGGCAGTTTGTCTACAAATGCAGCGGCCACTTTAATAGCGCTCACCATCTTGCCCTTGGCATAGCCTGGGTGTGCACTCACGCCATGAAATATCACCGTAGCACCATCAGCTGAGAATGACTCCCCTTCCAGGTGGCCACGCTCGCCGCCATCCAGCGTATAACCAAACTGTGCACCAAGTTTCTGCATATCTACCTTGTTCACGCCACGGCCTATTTCTTCGTCGGGGGTAAAGAGTATGCGTATTTTCCCGTGTTTAATTTCAGGATGGTCGATGAGGTATTTGGCCAGGTCCATAATAATGGCCACACCGGCTTTATCATCAGCACCTAGCAGCGTAGTGCCCGATGCGGTGATGATATCGTCCCCTATTCTTTGCTTTAAATACTCGTGGTCTTTGGTGCTGACAACCACTGAATTGTCGTCGGGCAGTACAATATCGCTGCCGTCCCACGCTTTGTGCAATATGGGTTTTACGCCGGCACCACTGCAATCGGGTGCAGTATCTACGTGCGCACAATAGCAGATAACGGGCACTTCCTTATCCGTTGTAGCGGGTATAGTGGCATATACATAACCATGCTCGTCCAGTTCAGCATCTGCAATGCCTATTGCCTTCAGTTCTTCCACCAGTATCCGGCTCAGGTCTTTCTGCTTTTCGGTAGAGGGTTGCGCGGGCGAGTTGGGGTCGCTCTGCGTATCTACCTGTACATAGCGCATAAACCTTTCCGCCGCCGTATGTTGATAATTGTCTAAGCCCATAATTTATCTTTTTCTGCAATTTGAAGGCGTAAAAATAGGCATTCTGCCCACCATAAGAAAACATGTTAAAACAATTGTAGTTTTGCCATACTGATGGCAGGCCTGGAGAACATATTAATTTCAGAGATAATAACGGTATCCCTCACGCTGTTCGCAGTGATAGATATGCTCGGCTCCGTGCCGGTATTGCTATCGCTGAAGAAGAAGATGGGCGATATCAATTCGGTGCAGGCCACCCTGGTATCGGGCATCCTGATGCTGGCGTTTTTCTT
>DATCSV010000149.1:0-4041 GCA_036568285.1 Flavipsychrobacter sp.
CTGGAAGACAACGGGACTATTATTTCAGGGCACGGCAATGATACCATTATTGGTACCTGGCAGGCACCAGGAAACAAAATCATCAAGATATTAGTTGTAAACGGATTGTGTCGGGCCAGCGATTCCGACTATGTATTTATCAATGAAACACCTGTGGCGGATTTTGAAGGTGATAAAGATATATGTCTGGGCGCGCCTTGGCAACTCAGGCCCTATCTACAAAATGCAAGCTATTACTGGACCATTGACGGGCAGTCCATCACGGATACTTCCTTCAATGACCTGTATACGCTTACCTGGAATGTTCCCGGTGAAAAACTGGTAAAACTCAGGGTGGTAAATGCTACGGGTTGTAAAGGTGAAAAAGAAGAATACATAGGTGTGCATGAATATCCAATAGCTGAGATCATACCTTTAAAGGTTGAGAAACTTTGTAAAGGCAAAGAGTACGAACTAGGAGCTACCGTTGGTTATCGCTACCAATATTCATGGTCACCACCACAGTTTTTCTCTAACAACCAGTCTTCTTCTGTAACAGGCATAGCCGAAAAAGAAGGTTATGTATACCTGGATGTTCGCAATCAATGGCATTGCGTTTCCCGCGATTCGTTCTTTATCGACGGTGGGCTTTGCTGCGACATATTTATGCCCGATGCTTTTACTCCTAATAACGATGGCCATAACGATAGGTATTGGTCGCCCGATATCAACAGGGTGCAATTGATTCAGCTGACAATAGCTAATCGTCGCGGACAGTTAGTATACGACTCCAATACACAACCCGGATGGGATGGGACACATAACGGCAAACCGGCTGAGCAGGACACGTACAACTATTATATGCGTTATATCTGCGACAGTGAGGAGATAATTAAGAAGGGCACATTGATATTGCTTAGATAAGATAGTAATTACATTTCGCGGACCTATACGACATATTATGAACCCAAAACTATTAGCAGCATTCGCACTACTAATCACCGGCATCTTTATATGCCCCGGAAGAGCTTCTGCCTCTCATGCAGCAGGCGGAGAATTACTGTATGAATGGCTGCAGGGAAATACCTACCGTGTGGTATTCAAGTTTTATCGAGACTGCTCAGGCATACCCGAGCCTCAATTCCAGCAATTATGTATATACAATCCTTGCAACAATACAGGCATGACCAGCAATATGGAAAAAGCGGTTTTAATTTCCGGTGGCAGGCCCAATGGTTCACAGGTTGATGTCGGGTGCCCGGATTATAAGAATACGTGTGAGGATAGGAATTCCAGTATACCGGGCTACAGGGAATGGTGGTATGAAGATACGGTCACATTAAGCGGCAAATGCAATATGTGGAAATTTACTACATCTATCAGTTTGCGGAATGGTTCTAACAATATACAAGGGGGCAATAGTGTAAATTTTCACATAGAAGCAACACTCAACAACACCGTTTACAATAATTCATCACCTGTTTTCAGCACAAAACCCGTTCCTTATGTCTGCATCAATAGTCCTTATACCTATAACAACGGAGCTATAGACCGTGACAATGATTCTCTGGTTTTTGAAACTGTTATGCCTCTGAGCGGCAACGTCTGTCACGTTGTTTCTCCGGTTGTGACATTTCCGGGAAAAACGCCCGCACTGAATTTGATCAGCAATCCATTTCAAACGAATAACACCTATGCAATCAATCCCAACACGGGGAACATATCCTTTATTCCCAGTGAACTTGGCCCGCAGACTACCGCAATAAAAGTGACCGAGTACAAGAATGGTGTAGTTGTTGGCTCCACCATGCGGGATATACAAGTGCAGGTTTTGCCCTGCACAAGCGTACCAATAAAGCTATCCCTTGATACCCTTTCTATCGTAAATGCAAGCATGATAAATGGCGTAATAGAAGCTTGTGCATTCAAGCCATTGAATTTTTGCTACGACATTTCCACAACAGTCCCAAATACTATTTTGGCTGTCTCAGACAATAAGAACCTCGCTGTACCCGGAGCTTCAATTACATACACCAATAATGCCACAAGCACCGTCAGGGGGTGCTTCTCTTGGACGCCGCTTGCTGCCGATACCGGCCTGAAAATATTAACCATCACTGCAAAAGACTCAACTTGCACCGCGCCGGGTATTGCTATTTCGCAAACCTTTACGATTCCAATTAAGATCAATATACACGCGCCCTTGCCTGCCGTAATATCACCTATCAATATCTGCCAGTACTCACCACCGCTTACGCTCACTGCTGCCGGCAACAACCTATTATGGTATAATGCACCTGTGGGCGGTGTAGGCTCAGCCAATCCTCCAATAGCGAACACATCTCTAACTGGCAAACAAACATTTTACGTAGCCCACGTACCAAATGGCTGCGAAAGCCCACGGTCACGTATCGATGTTTTCGTCCTCACAAGTCCAGAGGTTGAATTGATAGTACCTGATGACACAATATGCGCCTATGAAAAAATACTCCTTGAAGACAGTATTGCAAATAAAGACACTATCGGCTATATATGGAATATCGAATCTGCTCAAATAGAATATACGGCAAACCCCTGGCGTGTATACTCAGCCTGGAGCCAACCGGGCTGGAACAAAATAATAGTAGAGGCCTCCAACAGCAACTGTACAACCAGGGATTCTGCAGATATATACGTCCTCCCCACACCACGTGCATTTTTCCATGTTTATAAAAACGCCTGCGTCACCAGGCCCGTTATAGTGGAGCCAACTGAAGTAGATGCAAGGTACTCATGGGAAATTGATGACTTTTCCATAAGCGATACAATTTTCAAACCAACATATAGCATTACTTGGCCTGCTATCGGCAAACGCTACATTAACCTGACGGTGACAGGCAACAATGGCTGTAAAAACACTTACACGGACAGCGTTAGTGTCCACCCATTGCCTATAGCTGAAATTCTGCCTGGCAATAGTAATATTTGCAAAGGGAGAGAATTTACACTAAATGCCACTGAAGGCTTTAGATACAAATACTCGTGGAGCCCGCCGCAGTTTTTCACCACCAACAGTGAAATCCAGGGGAAAGGTGTAGCTGAAAAAACAGGTTATGTTTACCTTGATGTGGCCAATGAATGGAATTGTACATCAAGAGATTCATTCCTGATCAATGGGGAACCGTGTTGTGAAATTGTGATGCCGGACGCTTTTACGCCGGATGGTAACGGGCAAAATGATGTGTTCAAACCTGTTAACCCGGGCAATAAAACATTAGCGGAATTTTTGATAGCTAACCGCAGGGGACAAATTATTTTCAAAACATCTGATATTAGTAAGGGGTGGGATGGGACACACGATGGGAAGCCGGCCGGCCAGGACACGTACAACTACTATATACGCTACCTGTGCGACGGTATAGAAGAAAATATCACTAAAGGAACTGTAATATTATTGCGTTAGCCCCCGTTTAAGGCTTTCAATCGTTTTATTTTTACCTTTGCGGCAACATTATGGCTGATAATAACCGTTACAACCTGAGGGGTGTATCCGCTCAGAAAGAAGATGTACATCGCGCCGTTGCCCGCTTGGACAAGGGGCTTTACCCCAACGCATTCTGCAAAATTTACCCCGACTATTGGGGTGGTGACGATGCCTTTTGCAACTTGATGCATGCTGATGGTTCGGGTACTAAATCCGTACTGGCTTATATGTACTGGAAGGAGACCGGGGACATGAGTGTATGGAAAGGGATAGCCATAGATGCCATCGTAATGAACACCGACGACCTTCTGTGCGTGGGGGCTACCGGGCCTTTCACATACTCCTCTACCATAGGCAGAAATAAAAATCTGATACCCGGCGAGGTTATCGCTGAAATTATAAATGGCAGCCAGGCCTATTTCGATACCATGCGCGAATATGGTATAGACATTAAGTTCCTGGGTGGAGAAACAGCCGACGTAGGCGATGTAGTGCGCACTATCATCGTTGACGGTACAATGGCCTGCCGCATGGAGCGCAGTCGGCTGGTAACTACCGAAAAAATGCAGCCGGGTGATGTAGTAGTTTCCCTGGCCAGC
>DATCSV010000150.1:0-2813 GCA_036568285.1 Flavipsychrobacter sp.
CCGCTGACCAGCTGACAGGGGAGCGCCAGCATGGTGTACTGGAGCGTGGCGAGCGGTCAGAGATAAGCACTTACCTTGGCAAAAGCCTGCACAACGAATTTATAGGGAACGTAATAGATGTTTGCCCTGTGGGCGCGCTTACCGACAGGACCTTCCGTTTTAAACAGCGTGTTTGGTTCACAAAGCCGGTGGAAGCACATCGCAATTGCGAAAACCCGAAATGCTGTGGTAAGGCACGCCTGTGGCTGCGTGGTGATGAGGTATTCCGTGTAACGGCCCGCAAAGACAAATGGGGCGAAGTGGAGGGATGGATATGTAACGAATGCCGTTTTCACAAGAAGGAGGCAAAAGACTGGGTAATTGAAGGCCCTACTAAGGTAGACCGTCACAGTGTAATATCACAGGGCCATTATGTAAACACAGTGCCGCAGCCAAAAATTATAGATAAAGTAATAGGTAAAGAGCCTAAGCTGCTGCTGGACATACACGACGTAAGTGATGTGAACAAGCCGGAGGTTGATTTATCTGAAATTCCCGGCCCGGCGCATTCCGATGATTTTGAAAAGAAAGACAATAAAAAATTAAACAACTAATTACTTTTGCGCCACTATGCTGTTATTGCAGATTGACATAGCTTTTATAATTGAAAAAGTAATACTGGCCACGGTTATCCTGCTGGGCTCTTTGGGTATCGCCATGTACGCTACCTGGGGTGAACGCAAGGTAGCTGCCATCATGCAGGACCGTATCGGTCCCAATCGTGCGGGCCCACTGGGTTTGCTGCAGCCGCTGGCAGATGGGGCAAAACTGTTTTTTAAAGAAGAGATCATCCCCGATGGTTCTACACGCACCCTGTTCATATTAGGACCTGCGTTGGCTATGCTTACCGCTACTATGACCAGCGCGGTCATTCCATGGGGTCCTGATTATGTTACGGAAAGTGGAAGGGTGATATCGTTGCAGGTAGCGGATATCAATATAGGTATACTGTTCATATTTGGTGTGGTGAGCCTGGGTGTATACGGCATCATGCTGGGTGGATGGGCTTCCAACAACAAGTTCTCTTTGTTAAGTAGTATCCGTGCAGCAGCACAGGCGGTATCTTACGAGCTGGCACTGGGTATCAGCCTGGTAGCACTGCTGATGATGACCGGTTCGCTTAGCCTGAGGGAAATAGTCGCACAGCAGCATGGTTTCTGGGCCGATGGTTATTTTACGTGGAATTTCTTTAAACAGCCATTAGGTTTCCTGGTATTCCTGGTATGCACATTTGCTGAGCTGAACCGTGCTCCTTTTGATATGGCCGAGTGCGAAAGTGAATTGAACATGGGTTACCACCAGGAGTATTCCTCTATGAAGCTGGGCTTTTATCTCTTTGCTGAATACATCAATATGTTCATCAGCTCTGTGGTGATAGCTACGCTTTTCTTTGGTGGTTATAATTTCCCCTTCATGGATGAGGTGCTGGCGGGCACGGGACAATTGGTCTTTGCCATTATCTGTATATTGGTATTACTGACAAAAGCTATTGCATTCATATTGTTTTTCATGTTTATCCGTTGGACACTACCGCGTTTCCGGTACGACCAACTGATGAAACTGGGGTGGAGGTCGCTGATACCGCTGGCATTATTTAATATGCTGGTAACAGGGCTTGTGATATTGTATGTGCTAAACTGAGAATGAAATGGAAAAACTAACTAACAGGTCCGTAGCAGTTGACCGCAGCCCGATGACGTTTGGCGAGAAGATTTACCTTCCCGCAATACTGAAGGGCTTGTCGATCACTGTTGGTCATATATTCAAAAAGAAGGTAACGGTAAAATATCCCGAAGAGAAAAGACCGTTCAGCCCGGTATTCCGCGGGTTGCACGTATTGAATCGTGATGAGGAAGGCCGCGAGCGTTGCACAGCATGTGGATTATGTGCCCTGGCATGCCCGGCCGAGGCTATTACTATGGAAGGTGCTGAGCGCAAGCCGGAAGAAAAACACCTGTACCGCGAAGAAAAATACGCTGCGAAGTATGAGATCAACATGCTGCGCTGCATCTTCTGCGGATATTGCGAAGAGGCTTGTCCTAAAGACGCCATATACCTGAGCGAAACGCTGATGCCTACACACTACAGCCGCAAGACGATGATATATAAAAAAGAAGATTTATTGATTCCTCACCCTAAAAAGCAAGCCGGACAATAAGCTGATGAACGCATACGAACTCATATTCTGGTTGCTTACGGTAATGGCTATTAGCTGTGCGCTGGGGGTTATCCTCAGCCGCAACCCTGTAAGCAGTGTATTGTTTCTCATTGCCACCTTCTTTTCGGTATCCGGGCATTATATATTAATGAATGCCCAGTTCCTCGCAATTGTGAATATCATAGTATATGCCGGGGCCATCATGGTATTGTTCCTTTTCGTCATCATGCTGATGAACCTGAACGCAGATACAGAGCCGCAGAAGAATCGGCTGGTGCAGCTGGCGGGTGTGGTATCCGGTGGCATACTGTTCCTGGTGATACTGGCGGCGCTCAAATCATCTACCAACAATATGCTGGAACAAACATCAACAGATATTGGATTAATTAAGAACCTGGGCAAAACACTCTTTACCAAGTTTGTATTGCCTTTCGAGATAGCGAGTGTCCTTTTCCTTAGTGCGATGATTGGTGCGGTAGTATTGGGAAAGAAGGGAGAGGATGCAGGTGCCTGATTTTAAGTTTTGATTTTTGACATTTGAATTTTAGGAAATGCCGATACAATATTATTTATTCTTAAGCCTGGCGTTATTCAGCATTGGTATCATGGGTACGCT
>DATCSV010000151.1:0-2239 GCA_036568285.1 Flavipsychrobacter sp.
AGTGGCGACCGCTATACCAGGGTGGATGCATGGGGAACTATTAAAACACCGTTTTTCACTAACCCGCAAAACTGTATCAGGGTTCGGTCGGAAGTAGTTGCAGTAGACAGTGTGCAGGTATCACCTTTGCCGGCTATAGGATTGCCCCGCCGTACTGTTGATTACAAATGGCTGATACCCGGTGAACACTATCCGGCATTATGGATAACTACAACGATAACCGGAAGTACGGAAACCGTATCTGCCGTGCGCTATAGAGATAGCTACCGCCCATTGACTGTACAAGATGCTGCAAATGGGAATGTCATTTCCAGGTTGGAAGTCTATCCCAATCCGGCCACTGCCCAACTGGTGCTGACGATACCCGATGGGGAAAGGGAATATATAACTGAGGTTTTTGACATGACAGGAAGTATAGTAGCGCCTGCACAAAACACCAATGTGATTGATGTAGCATCTTTGCCTTCCGGCAATTACCTGGTAAGGGTAAGCTTTGCTAATGGGGTGTCCTACGCGCCTTTTGTAAAACAGTAAACAGCTAATCAGAATAAACAAAGCAGGCGCCTTACGGGGCGCCTGCTTAATATTACAACGAGAGAGACAATCTTGATTACTCTTGAGTAGCAGTATAAACTACATCTACAGCGTAGGTACCTGCAGGGTAAGCAAAACCGGGAGTAGCTTTATACTTCACGCTGAAAGTCTGGTTGCCACCACGGTCAGCAGCAGTTATCAGGTCCTGGTTGCTTGAAGTTAAAGTAGCATACTCACCGAAAGAACCAGCGATGTTACCACCTGTACCGTTAGCTGTTACTTTTACAGCCAGTACACCTTCTACGGGCATTTCAGGAGCAGGGGTAGTATTACCTGTATAAGAGAACTCACCTGCGTTAGCTTTAACCGCTACAGAGAAGTTTTTGTTAGAACGTACTTTCAGCTCCTGTGCGTCACTCTCAACACCGTTGGCGTAGTCATTAACAGTAGTGAAAGGGATGGTCACATCAGCACCGGTAGCGCTGCTGTTACCTGTAAAAGTGATCTCAATTGCATTGCTCAGTACCAGGTTGGTAGTCTGAGAAGCAGAAGAAGTCTGGTTAGCCTGGTTTTGAGCGTTAGCTGAGAAACCGATTGTTGCGAAGGCTGCGATTGCGATGATCTTTTTCATTTTGTTTGTTGTTTTAGTTGGTTTGTTTGATTGATTTGTTTGTGTTTGTTTGTTATTGTGATACAAAGATGCGATAGGGAAGCCCCATGAGAGAAATTTTTGCTACCTGTTAACGCCCGATTTGCAATCAGACAACAAGTCGTTAACAATCAAATAGACCCTAAGACAATGAAAATCATCAACTTACGCTTCCGTGAAGAGCAGCACCTGCCACGCCTTGTTCAATTCTCCCGCGGCTATTAACTGCTTTGCATAGCTGTGTAAGGCAGCCTTCAGTGTTGATTTATCGACAGGGTGAGCCTTTACTATATCGAACATCGTACTATCGCTGAAATCAGGGTCCTTAGCAGGCACAGCAGTGCAATTGCCCAATATACCCAGGTCGTTGCCGGACAGCACATGGCTGTTACGGACGGATTCAGGCAGTTGGTCTACGCCCACACCCAAGTCCATATTAGGTTTGTTTACTTCAAAAACTGCATCGCCGGAGGCGCGGCAGTAATAGTTGCCTCCCATCCGTGCTACCAGGTCTATTTTGTGAGGATCTATATTGCCGTTGATATCCAGTACGTTATCATCTATATGCATGCACAGCACCTCGCAGATAATTAGGTTGCCCGCACCACCTTCGTGGCCTGTTTCAATTATTTCATTTACCCTGCATTCCAACTGGGCGGGAGATTCCTTTACCCTGAAAGGCTTTACCAGGTCTGAAGCAATGGGTGTCAGCCCCGCTTTCAGGAACTCGTCGACGCTTTCAGGATATTCGCAACTGGCCAGGTTCATTTGCTGCACTATATTATAATTCACCACATTTATAACCACTTCCCCGGTTCTGCGTGCATTCTCTAGTGTATGCTTGGTAGTGTTATCCCTCACCCTGCGGGCAGGAGAAAAAACAGCAACGGGTGGTTTGCTGCCAAACACATTGAAAAAACTGAAAGGCGATAGGTTCGGAATGCCATCAGCATCCAACGTGCTGGCAAAACAGATAGGCCTGGGTGCCACCGCCCCTAAAAGATAACTGTGTAATTGCCCTGTCTTTATTTCTCCCGGAATGATCTTCATAAATTC
>DATCSV010000152.1:0-2425 GCA_036568285.1 Flavipsychrobacter sp.
TGGCCAAAATACCTGCACGTACACCTATGTGTAATAAATTGAAAATTCCCTTGAACATGAGTGTAAAATCCTTCTGCGACTTGCTAAGCTAATAAATTCTGCCAGAAATAGCCAATGGTTAAACAGCATCAAATGTTAAAATATGAATTAAGCCGCCTTTACCGTAAAATAAAACGTGGCTCCCTGCCCCTGCTCGCTTTCTACCCATATTTTACCTCCGTTTTGCCTGGTGAACTCCTTACATAACATCAGCCCGATGCTGGTGCCTGACTCATTGGCGGTACCGGTGGTACTGGTATTGGTGGGCTCAAATATTTTCGCCTGCCTTTCTTTGGGGATACCAACGCCGTTATCCTTTACAGAAAAAATAATCATATCGCCTTCAGTATGCTTGGTGGCGGCTACTTCTACCCTCCCGCCCGGATTAGTAAATTTAATGGCATTCGACACCAGGTTGCGCAGGATAAACTTAAACTGGTTTTCATCAGTCAATATCTTCGTTTCAGCGGGGACATTGTTAACCAACGTAATCTGTTTATTGTCGGCCGTCGTTTTAAACAGGCGGATCTTCGCCTTTACGATATCCGTAGCGTCACATACTGTTTGATAAACACCATCACCTTTTATCTGTAGCTTCCCCCAGTTTAACAGTTTATCCAGTGTGTCTATAGACGCTTTAGCATTTTCTTCTAAAGAGTCCAGGATAAACTGCTTCTCTTCTTCACCGGTATCCTTGCTCCTGTATATATCCAGCAACACCGGTATACTGCCTATAGGGCCTTTCAGATCGTGCCCTATTATAGAGAAAAGCCTGTCTTTGACCATATTCGCATCCTGCAGTTCCTGCTGCCTGCGCGACAGCTCCTTATTCAACCTACGCGACCGGAACAGGTAAAAGAATAAAATAACCAACACTGCACACAATACAATCGCTGCTGATAAATAAAGATTCCTTATTTGCTTATTCTGCTGTTCCGTTTCTTTTAGCTCTTCCAGCTGTGCATTTGTTCTTTCCAGTTCATATTCAGCCTGCAGGTTGGCAATTGCCTTAGCTTTCTCCATATTGAACAGGCTATCTTTTAAAGCCTGCGCTTCTCCCATGAACTTCACCAGTTCCTTATATTTATTGTTGGATATGGCCCAATCAGACATCCCGTGCAAAATATCTAACTGTAGCCTTTTGTTTCCGACCTCCTTTGCTAGTTCTAAAGACCTGAAGAAAGATGTTGTGTTTTCGGGGTTGAGTTCAACTTCTACTACTCCCAGGTTGTACATGGCCTGCGCGTATTCCTCGCGCATATTTAACCTTTCAGCCAATTCCATAGCCTGTTTATAATATTCAATTGCCTTGCTGGTTTCATTTTTTTCACGGTGTATGATACCGATGTTCATAAGGGGAGAAACCCTTGGCCTTTCCAACCCTTTTGAACTGCTGTATTCCAACGCTTTTTCAAAATATTTTTTTGCAGTATCCAGGTGCTCCATACGAGCGTGTGCAGTGCCGATATTATTATATAAGAAAATGACGTCCCCATCCATTTTACGGTTTGATGCCAATGCCAGGCCACTATGGTAATATGACAACGCTTTTTCAAAATTTCCGGAGAGGTCGTTGGCTACTCCGAGTTTGACATAGGCATTAATGAGCGCCGGGGTATCTTTAACCTGTTCAAAATATTTAAATGCCTCAAGAAAATAATTTATCGCAACATCATAATTCCCCTTAATGCCCTCAATATGTCCTAAGGTCAGCTTACAACGTGCCACACCATTCCCATTATTCAGTTTTGTGAATATCTCCAGCGATTCGCTTGCTGCATGTTCGGCAGCTTTTAACTGCGCCTCTTCGGTATATATACCTGCCATCATAGACAACAAAGTGGCACGTCCCTTTGTATAGCCTGTTTTGGCAAAGGCATCCAGGCCTTGCATGAGCAACACCTTTAATGAATCGTTATCACTGTTGTTATATGCATCAAAAGCGTCAATGTATATTTTGACTTTTTGCGAGTCTGATCTCGTGCGTGATACTTCCTTCTGGTATGACGCAATAGGCTTTTGTGCGAATGACAATACCTGTGCAAAAAAGAAAACCAATAGGGCAACCACACAACTTTTATACATCTTCTATCCATTGTCGGGACAATAGGCAGGCTTGCCCCGTTAATTAGTAATAAGACACAAAATACAGCCTGTATGAATAAAAACAAACAGGCTGCCCTGACCAAAAAAAATCATAAAAAAAGCCGCACAATAGGAATACTGCGCGGCTATCGTTATGCGTGTTTGCCCTTTGCTAAAAATCTATCCTGTACGACAGGTTGGGTAGTATACCCAGCTGGTTAACGGTTTTTACGGTAGCAGCCTCTCTGTCGAAATAGGAGTAATAGAAGTTCTGGCGGTTGGTCACATTCTGTACTTCCAG